>JAIPBB010000058.1 GCA_021739805.1 Saprospiraceae bacterium
GAATTTGTGTAATATTCTTCACCCTTGGCAACTATTTTTATTGCGTGAATCAACTCTTGTTTTATTGTATCTTCCTTTGGTAAATAACCTTTTGCACCGGCACTAATTGCTTTAAACACATATTCTTCATTGGTGTGCATCGAAAGTATCAAAACATTTGAGCCATTATTTAAAGTAATATCTTTTAATACATCAATTCCGGAAATACCCGGCAAGGATATATCGAGTAAAACCACATCAGGATGTAAGATTTGTGTTTTTTCAATAGCTTCAACTCCATCGGAAGCTAATCCAACAATAGTAATTTCTTCAACATCACTAAAAAGCGATACTACACCGTCTCTAAAAATTTGATGGTCATCAACAATTAATACTTTTATTTTTTGCATATTTAATCTCCTATTAATGGTATTTTTACATTTATTTCGGTTCCATTATCTATTTCACTATCAATAGTTATCACTCCTTTTAAGATACTTGTTCTATCTTTCATATTATGTAATCCATTACCTTTGAAACTATCAATATTATCAACGGAAAATCCAATTCCATTGTCACTAATTATTAGTGTAAGTTGGTCTTCATTACCCAAGAGTTGAACATTAGCTTCAGTTGCCTTAGAATATTTGCTAAGATTGTTTAATGCTTCCTGCGCTATTCTGAAAATATTAGTTTTTATTTCACCGTTAAGTTTTTCACTTACACCAAAACTAACAAAATCGATTTCTATTTTATATGTACTTTGAAATTCATCACATAGATTTTTCAAAGAAGTTACAATGTCGAGTTCATCTAAAATTACAGGCATTAAGTCATCAGAAATTCTTTTAATTTCTTCAATTGTTTTTACAGAAATGTCTTTAATATCCTTTATTTTATTATTCTCTATTTCTCCTGAGCTATTAGTTAATCCTTCGAGTTTAACTTTAATTGCTAAAAGCATTTGGCCAATTCCATCATGCAACTCACGGGAAATTCTTTTTCTTTCACCCTCCTGCCCTGCAATAACTGCATGAACTCTTTTACTTCTTTCTTCTTTTAGTTCTTCTGCTGTGGATGCTATTTTTGTCAAATACTTCTTTTCAATTTCAAGCTGAATCTTCTTCTTTTGAGTAGTGTAAAACATAAATGAAACAATGAAAATTGCTATAGAGATTACTATAAGAAACACTATTTTTCTCCTGGCATCAGCTTTTATCGGGTCATTAATTTCTGAGTAAGGAAGATTTATTAACAGAGTCCAGGTTTTATTACCCATCGAAACTTTTCTGAAGGCAGAAAGATTATATTCTCCAGTTGAAGGATCAATACTTTTGCCAACAAATTTATCCTTTTCAATTATATTATTATAGAATTCTTTGGACTCTATAAACTCTTTATTATCTTTAGGAAAACTTTCAAAGATTTTAGACTCACTTATATCTTTAACATAAATTTTTTGATTAAGAAGTTTATTGTCAGGGTGTGATAATATATTATTGTAATTATCAAGAAACCACATATAACCTTTACTACCTATTTTAACCGGATTAATAAATCTTGATGATAAAGTATCCATTCTAATCATCCACCTTAATAGGGCAATCCGAGTTTTGTCTTTATATACCGGACAGCTAATGTTAATTGCCTTTGCATCATTCCAATTTGTAAAAACATCGCTAACATAAACCTGACCTTCATCTAACCGCAATTCATTTTCAATAGAATTGCAACACTTATTACCGATTTTATAAAATTGGTTTCCAAAGTATGAAAATCTCTTTATAATAACTCCTAAAGTATCAAGTAATAAAATTGCATCTATTTCTTTTTTACTTATTTCATATAAGGTTTTAATTGGGCAATATAAACTATCGAAATCAGTCTTTTCAGAATAAAAATCCCAGTTTTTCAGAGTTGGATTAAATGAAATGTTAAGCAAATTATCCGAAAATTTATCAACATAGGTTTCCAGATTTAAAGATGATATTTCAATTGTTGAAAGTAGTTGCTGTTCCCATTTATTTATCTGGTTCTCTTTAAATGTATTATGATAAATATAAACAATATAAGTTGAAACCGAAATTAGAACTATCAGTACTAAAATTAATGTAATAAGTGGTCGTAATTTTAATTTTTCTACTTTGCTTGGTTTTTCCATAAATAATAAAACAAAATTTTAGTGTACATTTGTTTTAATAATATTTCAACATAATTTTAGACACATAAATTTTGCAATAAGTTGTCTGCAAATTTATTTATTAATTTGTGATTTGGGGCAAATAATGAATTCAATAATCAACTAATCAAACAATGAGTTTCACAGTTTACAAATCGTCAGCAGGTTCAGGAAAAACTTATACCCTGGTTAAAGAATATCTTAAGTTGGTTATTAATAAGCCTGATGAATTTCGACACATATTGGCAATCACTTTTACGAATAAGGCTGCCAATGAAATGAAAAGCAGGATTGTTCAATATCTTAAAGAATTATCAGAACCGGAACTGAATCGAAATTCAACAACTATTAAAACTCTTTTGCCCGAATTAGTTGATGTTTTGAATCTTCAGGAAAATATTGTTTCTGACAGAGCTAAAAAAACTCTTGAACTTATTCTTCATAATTATGCTGAATTTGCAATTAGTACAATTGACAGTTTCTTTCACAAAATTGTTAGAACTTTTGCTTTCGACCTTGAGATTCCATTAAATTTTGAAGTAGAACTCGACACTGAAAAACTGATTAATCAGGCAGTTGACATTTTAATATCCAGAGTTGGAAATGATAAAGACCTAACCAGAGCTTTGGTTGATTTCACAATATCGAAAACCGAAAACGACAAAAGCTGGCACATTGAAAACGACCTTCAAAATCACGCTAAGCTTTTGTTTAGCGAAGACAGTGAAACTAATATTGATAAACTTAAAAAACTCACTGTCAACGATTTTATTGAACTTAAAAAGAAGATTTATTCCTATCTGAAAAATTACGAGAATTTAATCACAACCTCAGCCAAAGAAGCTATTTTACTTATCAACGAAAATAACATTCCTATTGATGCATTCTATTATGGTAAAAGTGGTATTGGGAGTTATTTCTTAAATCTTTCAAATGGAAGATTTGACAAAGCAAAACCAAACTCAAATGTTTCTAAAACAATTGATGAAGACAAATGGACAGGAGGAAAAACTGATGATTCAGATAGAATTTCTATAGAGAAAATAAAAAATGTACTAATTGAAAAATTTAACCAAATACAAGAAATAATTGAAAGCGGAAATGAGAAATACATTATATATTCTCTTTTATATAAAAACATTTTCCCTATAGCGGTTTTAAACGAAATTGAAAAAATCATTAGTGAAATAAATGCTGAAGAAAATAAAGTTCCGATTTCTGAATTTAATAAAAGAATTTCAAATGTAATAATTGAAGAATCTGTTCCTTTTATTTACGAAAGGATTGGCGAGAAATATCATAATTTTCTAATTGACGAGTTTCAGGACACTTCGGTTTTGCAATGGCAAAATTTAATTCCACTAATTGACAATTCGCTGGCAAACAACAATTTCAACATGATTGTTGGTGATGGCAAGCAAGCCATCTATCGCTGGAGAAGTGGCGATATAGAGCAATTCCAAAAGCTCCCGGAAATTAATATCTCAAACAAAAACCTAATTCTTAAGGAAAGAGAAAACAGTTTAAAACGACATTATGAAACAAAAAAATTGGACACAAACTATAGGTCGAAAAAAGAAATAGTTGATTTCAATAACGAATTTTTTGATATTATTTCAAAAAAAATACCTGTGCCCTTTAATTCAATTTATGACGAAAGCTCTCAACTTGTAAATAAAAATAATAAAGGTGGTTTTATTCAAATTCAATTTGCCAACAAAAGTGAAAACCTGGAAGAGCAAAATATTGAAAAAATAATTGAAATAATTGATAATTTATTAATTGATAATTTTCAATTAAAAGATATAGCAATTTTATGCCGAAGCAACAAAAATGCAAGTTATATTGCCAGAAATCTAATAACTGCCAATTTTAATGTTATTTCATCCGAATCACTGCTTTTAAGTTCTTCACCTAAAGTTAGTTTTATTATAGCTTGCATCAAATTTCTTTTGGAGCCTAATGAAGATGTTATTAAAACTGAAATTATTAATTTCCTTTCTCAAACTAAAAAAATTCAGAAAACAGAATTTGAAAGTTTTATTCTAAAAAATTCATCTACAAATAAAAAACAACAACTATTTATTAAGAAAATAGAAGATAATTTCAACGGATTTTCCTTTACACGATTAAAAAACTTAACTATATATGAAATCTGCGAGGAACTAATCAGAATTTTCAATTTGAATTCAGATGTTGACCCGTATTTACAATTCTTCCTTGATAATGCACTTGAATTTTCCATAAAAAACAATTCAAATATTTCGGATTTCGTTGACTGGTGGGAAGAAAGCAAAAACAAACTCTCTATAATTGTTCCCGAGGGACTTGATGCTGTGAATATAATGACTATTCACAAAGCAAAAGGATTGCAATTTCCGGCAGTAATTTATCCTTTTGCATCTGATAAATTAAAAAGCACAAAAAGCAATCTTTGGACTGATTTTAATGATGATGAGCTTTCAGAACTAACTACTATACTTCTTCCTACAAACAAATCACTTGAAGAAACCCAATTTTCAGAATTATACACTGATGAAAGAAACAAATCTCTAATTGACTTGATTAATATGCTTTATGTTGTGATGACTCGTCCAACTGATCGTTTATATATTATTTCCAGCACACCTTCTAAAACACCCGACATAAATTCAATTCCTAATGCTTTGGCATATTTTTTAAATTCTAAAGAATTATGGGAGCAAAACCTTGAAAACTATGAATTTGGAATCAAACAAAATTTCTCTTCAGAAAAGATTATGAGTGAAAATTATTCTCTTAATTCTTTTATTTCTGCGGACTGGAAAACCAAAATTCTATTAAGCACTCAAGCACCTGAAAGCTGGGATATTGAAGACCCTTCCAGGAATCAGGAATGGGGAAATCTAATACATCTGGTTTTATCGAAAATTATTGATTACTCAGAATCAGAAAATGTTTTGGAAAATTTATTTCAGCAAGGAATAATTGATAAAAATGAAAAATCTGCTTTAACAGAAAAGCTAAAGCAAATATTTAGCAAAGCTGAAATAAAAGTCTTTTTTGATAAAGGTTTGAATATTAAAAACGAAATAGATATTCTGCTTCCAAATGGAAAAACTTTTCGTCCCGACAGGGTAATACTAGAAAAAGAAAAGGCAATAATAATTGATTATAAAACAGGACAGGCTTTAGAATCACATAAAAATCAACTTGACAAATATGCAGACTTCCTTTTAGAGATGGGTTATTCAAATATCGAAAAACATTTAATCTATATTGACAAGGATATAGAGCTTGTTACCTTATAGCTTATTTCACTCCTAATTTATTGCAATAAAATGCAAAGCAAATTTTCTGAAAAAAAGTGCTAATATTAATTGAGTAAATTATTTAAGTCGAACATCCATTTATCACCCTAATTCATGCTTCAAAATAAGGTTTAGAACATAAGGTATCAACAGTCAATAATTTATTAATTTTGCTTTGAATTAGCGGATTGTTTAAAACTACCAATTTTTATTAAATTCAAGCAACCATTTACACTTATAAGGTGTCTAATAGATTGCATGTGTGTTTTTAATCCCATAGTGAAATAAGCTAATTCTCATTATGGTGTTTTTTTTGTTTTTAAATTCATATAAAATCAAGCACTTAGGAAAATATATTCAGAAAAAAATATTGAAACATTATTAAGCAAAAACAGTACAACCTTTGATTTATAAAATTATATTCATTATGAAAAAAATATCTACTCTAAAAACTGTAAATAAAACTTTCATTACAGCTCTTATTTTTGTTTTTTCAATTTTTGCATCTTCAACTTTATTGTCTCAAACTACAACCGTAAATTTGGGAAGCGGAACGGCAACAAATTCATCTAACTTGCCGGGACCTTTGAATATTTATTATAGGAGTTTGCATACTCAGTTTATTTACACAAAAGCTGAAATAAATGCAGGTGGTTTCAATTCCATTGGTGATGTAAAACAATTTGGATTTTATGTAACTGGTGCACCAGCATACTCACTTCCAAATTACACAATTAAAATGAAGAATACTTCAGCTAGTGATGCAACAACTCATGATGGGGTTGGTTTACAAACAGTATATACAACTGCTAACTACTCTCCTACTGTTGGTGGATATGATATGTTAACATTAACCACACCATTTGCATGGGACGGAAATTCAAATATTTTAGTAGATGTATGTTTTGATCCGGTTTCGGGTTTCAACTCATCTACGGGTATAGTGAGAACCTATTCTGGTACTACTCATTTCATAAGAGATCAATTTACAACTATGTGTGGTGTTGCCACAACCGGATTAATGGGTTTCAAACCTCAGGCAAGAATGGAGATAGAGCAAAACTGCACTCCCCTATCCGGACCATATACTATAGGACCTTCGGGAGACTTTTTAAACTTTTCTTATGCTGTTAACACTATGGATATCTGTGGAATTTCCGGACCGGTAACATTTAATGTTGCTTCAGGAACATATACTGAACAAATTAATTTTGCATCTATTTCAGGATTATCATCAACAAATACAATAACATTCCAATCAGCTTCGGGAGACAGCACTGATGTAAATTTAACTTATGCTCCAACAACATCCACAACAAATTGGACAGTTAGATTGAATGGAGTAAGCCATATCACATTTAAAAATTTAACATTAAGTTCAACGGGAGTAACATATGGGCGTGTTGTTGAGTTTATTAATGGTGCAGACACAAATGTCTTCACAAATAATCAAATCATAGCTCCTGTTGGAACAAGTAGTAGTTTTGCAGGATTTTATTCTTACACAGGTTATAGTAATGATAATTTGATTCAAAATAATCGAATTGTAAATGGGTATTATGGAATGTACATCAGAGGACAAAGTACCACAAACTTAGCTAGTGGTTGGCGAATTTTAAATAATATTTTTGAAGACCAATACACTTATGGCATTTATACATATTACCTTGATGCTCCCGTAATTTCGGGTAATACTATTAATGCTACAACTTCCTACACAAGTTTTTATGGAATATTCTCAGGATATTCTATGAATAATACACAAATCACTAAAAACCAAATAAGCTATTCATCTACTACCGGCTATTGTATTTACCTTAATGGTTGCAACAATGGAACTCACACAAATGACGCTCTGATTGCAAATAATTTTATTTCTCAAAACACAAATATTACCAGATACGGTATTTATCAAACTAACTGTCAAGATATCAACTATTATCACAATAGTATAAATATAATTGGTTTAGCAACAAGCAGTCGTTGTATTTATATGACTGGAGCTACGACATCTGGCATTGAAATAAAGAATAACATACTTTCTAATAAAGCTAATGGTTATGCTATTTATTCAAATGTTGCGACAACTGCATACACAAGCGACTATAACAATTTATATACAACTGGTAACAATATTGGTTATCAAGGTGGAAACAGAACTAATTTAAGTGCATGGCAAACTTCTTCTTTAGGAGATGCTAATTCTGTTTCGGTTAGTCCTGGTTTTTATACTGATTACGATTTACACACAGGTAATATTAATCTAAACAATATAGGAACTCCAATTGCAGCTATTACAGATGATATTGATGGAGAATCAAGAAATGCAACTACACCAGATATTGGTGCTGATGAATTTATTCCTTCACCAATTGATGTTGGTGCATATCAATTAGTCTATCCTGCTTCAGATGTTTGTTATAGTAGTGCAGAAGTTGTGACAATACAAGTGAAAAACTACGGAACAGTTGCGGTAAATCTATCTGTTAATCCATTAACAGTTAATGTAAGTGTTAGTGGAACAAATCCAACAACATTTTCTCCTTTAACTCTAAATACAGGAACAATTGCTATAGGAGGAACTATAGACGTAACTGTTAGCTCGAATTACAATATGATGACAAATGGCACATATACTTTTAATGCATCAACATCAATGCCTGCTGATGGAAATCCTTCCAATGATGCAATGACTCCTGTTGATAGAATTTCAAATATTATAACAACTCTACCTGCTGAAGAAACTTTTGAAAGTTTTACTGCCGGTAATGGTAGCACAGGAAACCCGGGAATTCTTAATAATGGTTGGACAAGATTCGCTTCTGCAAATTATGAATGGCTGGTAAAAAGTGGAGGAACAACTTCAACTAATACTGGTCCTTTAGCAGACCATACCTTAGGAACTTCGCTAGGTATTTATGTATATGCAGAAGGTTCTGGCGGAGGCACTGGAAATGTTTGTGAGTTACTAAGTCCTTGTGTTGATTTAACTTCATTTACAAATCCAAGATTAAAATTCTGGTATCATATGTATGGTGCAACTATTGGATCATTACATATTGATATCTACAATGGTTCAAGCTGGACAAATAGCGTTTATTCATTAATAGGTCAACAACAAACTTATCAGGCAGCTTCCTGGCAAGAAGCAATTATTGATATTTCTTCTTTTGCAGGAAACATTATAAAAGTAAGGTTTAGAGCTATTAGAGGAACAAATTATACTTCTGACATTGCTATTGATGATGCATATATTACAGAATATCCTAATGTTAATTTAGGTAACGATACGAGTTTTTGTCAAGGTGGAAGTATTACCCTTGATGCAGGTGGAACATCAGGTTATACTTATCAATGGAGAGAAATAAGTTCACCTGCTATTATTGGTACTAACCAAACATATACAGTAACACAAACAGGTTATTATATTGTTGAAGTAACAAATCAATATGGAGGAAACGATGCAGACTCAATTGATGTTTTTGTAAGTCAGTTACCAGTTGTGGAAGCCGGACCAAATGCAAGTGTCTGCGGTAATGGAACACATACAATTTCAGGTGCATCAGCACTATATAATTTGGGATATGCATGGACATCAACAGGAACAGGCAGTTTTACTAACTCTAACACATTTACACCTACTTACTCTCCAAGCAATGGAGATATTATAAGTGGTTCAGTCAAAATCTACTTAACAGCAACTGCATTACCACCTTGTGCTAACGTTGCAGATAGTATGACACTAACAATTCATCCTTTACCTACAGTTACATTTAGCGGCCTTGCTGCTGGTTATTGCGTTAGTGATCCAACTGTTACATTAACTGGTTCACCTTCCGGTGGCACATTTAGTGGAAGCGGAATTTCTGGAAATATTTTTAATCCCACAACAGCAGGAGTTGGCACACACACTATTACTTATTCTTATACTGACGCATTCGGTTGTTCAAATAGTTCAAATCAAAGTGTTCAGGTTAATGGAATTCCAAATGTTACATTCTCAGGTCTGTCAACTTCTTATTGTATAAATTCCACATCATCAACCTTAAGCGGAAATCCTTCCGGTGGTACATTTAGTGGAACAGGAATTTCCGGAAACACATTTAATCCTTCAACAGCAGGTGTCGGCACACATACAATCACATACCAATATGCGGATGCGTTTGGATGTACAAATATGACAACACAAAACACAACTGTAAATCCACTTCCAACCGTTAGTTTCAGTGGTTTAGCAGCAACTTATTGTGCAAATGCTCCTTCTGTTACTTTAACAGGCTCACCTAGTGGTGGTACTTTCAGCGGAACCGGAATATCAGGAAATACATTTAATCCAGTTTCAGCAGGAAGCGGAACTCACTCAATCACATATTCATATACTAATGTTAATGGCTGTACAAATACAGCTAATCAATCAGTAACTGTTTTTCCTTTACCAACAGTAAGTTTTTCAGGCTTAGCTGCCGGATATTGTATAACTGACCCCTCAGTTACATTAAGTGGCTCACCTAATGGTGGAAGCTTTAGTGGAAGTGGTATCTCAGGAAATACTTTTAGTCCGTCATCAGCCGGAGCCGGAAATCATACAATAACTTATAACTATACTGATGGAAATGGTTGTTCAAATATTGCAACTCAAAATGTTACTATCAACAATATCCCAACAGTTAACTTCTCCGGATTGGCTACATCTTATTGTATTAATGATGCAAGTGCAACATTAAGTGGAAATCCAGCAGGTGGAACTTTTAGCGGAACAGGAATTAGTGGTAATACTTTTAACCCTACAACAGCAGGAGTTGGGACTTATTCAATAACATACACTTATTCTGATGCTTATGGATGTACGAACTCTAATATCAAAAGTGTTACTGTAAATGGTTTACCAACAGTTTCATTTAGTGGTTTAAATTCATCATACTGCCAAAATGCTACAACTGTTGCTCTAACCGGAAATCCTTCCGGTGGAACATTTAGTGGCAGTGGTATTAGTGGAAACTCCTTCAATCCTGTAACAGCAGGGGTTGGTACACATTCAATTACTTATTCATATACTAATACAAACGGATGCACAAACAATACATCACAAAATGTAACAATTAATTCACTCCCAACAGTTACAATAAACGGCTTATCATCTTCTTTCTGTATAAATGATGCATCTGTATCATTATCAGGAAGCCCAACAGGTGGTTCATTTTCAGGAACTGGCGTATCAGGAAATTCATTTAATCCAACTACAGCCGGAGCAGGAACTCATACTATAACATATTCTTATACAGATGCAAATGGTTGTAGTAATGACGCTACTCAAGCAGTAACCGTCCATAATTTACCAGTTGTAAGTATTACTAACTTAAACTCTTCTTACTGTGTGAATGCCACTCCTATTACATTATCAGGTAATCCATCGGGTGGTACATTTAATGGAACTGGTGTTTCAGGTGGAGTTTTCACTCCGGCAAATGCAGGAACTGGTAGTCATACAATTACATATAATTATACAGATGGAAATGGATGTTCTAACTTAGCAACACAAAATGTTACTATAAATGGTCTTCCAACAGTATCATTTAGTGGATTAAATTCATCTTACTGCGTAAATGCAGCTTCGGCAACTTTAAACGGTTCACCGGCTGGTGGTACTTTTAGTGGAACTGGAATAAGTGGAAACACATTTAATCCTGCTGTTGCAGGCGCTGGTACTTTTACAATTACCTACACAGCAACAGATGGAAACGGTTGTTCAAATACTGCCGTGCAAAGTGTTACTGTTAATTCGCTACCTACAGTTACAATAAACGGATTATCATCTGATTTTTGTATTAATGATGCAGCAGCTAGTTTAAACGGAAATCCTTCGGGTGGTACTTTTAGTGGAACTGGAGTATCAGGTGGTTCATTTAATCCATCAACTGCTGGAGCAGGTACTCATACAATATCATATTCTTATACAGATGCAAATGGTTGTAGTAATAACGCTACTCAAGCTGTAACCGTTCATAATTTACCAACAGTAAGTATTACAAATTTAAATTCAACTTATTGTATTAATGCTACTCCCCTAGCATTGTTAGGAAATCCTTCTGGTGGTACATTTAGTGGAAGTGGTGTTTCTGGTGGAGTTTTCACTGCTGCAAATGCAGGAGCGGGTAATCATACAATTACTTATAACTATACTGATGTGAATGGTTGTTCAGGCTCTGCAACACAAAATGTAAGCGTAATTTCATTACCATTTATTTCATTTAGTGGTTTATTGCCATTTTATTGTGCAGATGGAGCTTCATCAACCCTAACAGGAAATCCTAACGGAGGAACATTCAGTGGGAACGGAATTAGTGGAAATACATTCAATCCGCTAACGGCAGGTAGTGGAGCACATATAATAACTTATACTTATACTGATGGAAATGGATGTACTAACTCTATAACACAAAATACATTTGTAAGTGCTCCTCCAACTGCAAGTTTTAGCGGTTTGCTTTCAGCTTATTGTATTGATGGTGATTCATCACTATTAATCGGTAGCCCCACGGGAGGAACATTTAGCGGAAATGGTTTAATTGGAAACACATTCTATCCTTCAGTTGCCGGAGTTGGCACACATATAATTTCTTATTTATATACTGATGCAAACGGTTGTTCTAATACTGCAACTCAATCAGTGACTGTAAATGCTCTACCAAATGTTAGCTTTACCGGATTACAGCCAGCTTATTGCGAAAATGACCCGGCTGTTACTTTAACAGGAATACCTTCCGGTGGAACATTCACAGGACCAGGCATAACAGGCAATAGCTTTTCACCAGCATTGGCCGGAAGTTCATCTTCATTTGTTGATGTTGGAACAGGAACAATTACAAATTCAGGAACTTCATATCCAACCCCTTATGGAAATTGGTATTATGGAAATAAAAATCATTTCTTAGTTTTAGCATCTGAACTTGCTGCCTTAGGTGTTTCAGCCGGACCAATTCAATCTTTAGCATTTAATGTTGCAAATGTTAACAATTGTCCTGGTCTTGTTAATTTTGAAATTAAACTTGGAACAACAACATCTTCAGCTTTAACAAGTACATGGTTGACAGGTTTGAATACAGTCTATACAAACTCGTCATATCAGCCAATATTAGGCTGGAATACATATATTTTCCAAACTCCATTTATATGGAATGGCTCAAGTAATATTGTAGTTGAAACTTGCTTTAATAATACTAGTTATCCATCAAATGGAAATGCATCAGTTTATCAATCAACTACAAGTTTTGCTTCAACCCATGAGTACCATACAGATAATATGAACGTTTGTACGTCTCCTGGAAGTGGGATGGTTTATAATCAAAGACCAAATATGAAGTTTTATGCAAAAACTGGAACAGGAATTCATGATATTATATATACCTATACTGATGGAAATACATGTACAAGTGCAGATACACAAACAGTTCTGGTTTATCCGGTTCCAGTTGTAACTTTTACAGGATTAGCTCCAACATATTGTACAAACGGTACTTCAACTACACTTACAGGAATACCTGCCGGTGGAACTTTTAGCGGTACAGGAATAGTAGGAAACACATTCTATCCAACAATTGCAGGTCCAGGTACTTTTAATATCACTTATACATACACTGATGGAAATTCATGTTCTAATTCTGCTGTTCAAAGTGTAACAGTAAGTTCAGGACCAACTGTTAGTTTTAATGGATTAGCTTCTTCTTACTGTGTAAATAGTCCGTCTGTTACAATGACAGGTTCACCCGGCGGCGGGACTTTTACTGGTCCTGGAGTTTCATTTTCAACATTTAATCCTTCAATTGCCGGAGTTGGAACTCATAATATAATATACTCATATTATGATGTATTATCAGGATGTACTGGCATTTCTGAACAGCCTGTTACTGTTAATGATTTACCTGTATTAACTATTTCGGGTTTTTCAAGCCCTGCTGAATATTGTGTTAATGACGCTGCTATTACAGTTAGTGTAAACCCTTCAGGCGGAACTTTATCAGGAAATGGTATAAGTGGTAATCAATTTGTTCCATCAAGTGCCGGTCCTGGAGTTCATACAGTTACATACACTTACACTGATGCGAATTCATGTACAAACACACAATCAATAAATGTGACAGTTTATTCCTTACCAAATGTTACTTTAACTCCATTTGCTAATGTATGTGCAGATGCTCCAAGCTTAACATTAAGTGGCGGTTTGCCTTGGGGTGGAACTTATTCAGGGAATGGTGTTAGTGGAGGTTCTTTCAATCCGACAACTGCCGGAGTGGGAACTCATCTAATAACTTATAGTTATTCAAACGCAAATGGATGTATTGGTTCAGCAACTCAAAATATAACAGTAAATGCTATACCAAGCCCAACAATTGTTGGTTTGGCATCTTCATATTGTGAAAATAGCCCTGCAATAATACTGGTTGGTAATCCAACTGGTGGAACATTCAGTGGCACAGGAGTTTCAGGCGGTTCATTTAGCCCGTCAATTTCAGGTCCGGGTAACTATAATATTACTTATACTATTA
This sequence comes from Saprospiraceae bacterium, assembly GCA_021739805.1. The sequence continues at coordinate 13,992 of JAIPBB010000058.1, forward strand.
CTGATGCAAATAGCTGCACAGGTAATTCATCACAATCAGTAGTAGTGAATGCTCTTCCAAATGTTAGTTTTACAGGCTTAGCTCCGATTTACTGTCAGGATACAAATGATGTAATTTTAACAGGAATTCCAAATGGCGGTACATTCAGTGGAAACGGCATAAACGGAAATCTATTTAATCCTTTTAATGCCGGTGTTGGAACTCATATTATAACATACACTTATACTGACGCAAATAGTTGTACTAATTCATCCACTCAATCAGTAACTGTTTCACCGGGTCCAACTGTGAGCTTTAGTGGATTATCATCTTCTTATTGTTTAAACAGTACTGCAGCAGTACTTATTGGTAATCCTTCAGGTGGAGCATTTAGCGGACCGGGGATTTCAGGAAATACTTTCAATCCTACAATTGCTGGAGTTGGAACTCATACAATAGTTTATATTTTTACTGATGCCACCGGATGTACGGGTTCATCAAATCAAAGTGTAGTAGTAAATTCACTTCCAAGCCTAAGCATATCTGGACTAAATCCCGGTTATTGTGTTAATTCTTCGATGGTTAGTTTAATTGGCAATCCATCAGGAGGTACATTCTCCGGAAATGGAGTAATAGGAAATACATTTAATCCTGCAGCAGCAGGTGTTGGAACACATATTATTACATACACCTATACTAATGCTAACTCTTGTACCAATACAATAAATCAAAATGTTACTATAAATAATTTACCAAATGTTAGTTTTAGTGGATTGGCTCCATCTTACTGTGCAGATGCTACTTCAAGTATTTTAACCGGAATTCCGGCAGGAGGAACATTTAGTGGAATCGGAATATCAGGAAATACTTTTAATCCGGCAATTGCTGGGACAGGAACTCATAATATAACATACACCTATTCTGATGGTTTTGGATGCTCTAATGCTTCAACGCAGTCAACAACAGTTAATGCTTTACCAACAGTTTCTTTTAGTGGTTTATCTCCAAGTTATTGTTCCGACACAAGTGGAGTTTCTTTATTCGGTTCTCCGGGAGGTGGTACTTTCTCAGGAACAGGAATTATTGGAAACACATTTAATCCAAACATTGCAGGAACAGGATTCCATACAATCACATATTCGTTTACAGATATAAATGGATGTTCTAATTCAACCACTCAACAAACACTTGTAAATGCAGCACCAATTGCAAATGCTGGAAATGACACAACAGTTACTTATGGAGCTACAATCCAATTAAAAGGCTCAGCTTCCGGGGGTTCAAGTAATTACACATATTTTTGGACCGGAACAATGTCTGTTTCAAATCCAAATACTGCTAAACCTTTTGTTACGAATATCACTTCAACATCTGTGTTTTTATTGTTTGTTTATGATAATACATCTGGTTGCTATGACACTTCAAGTGTAACGATAACCGTAGGTACTGGTGGTGCACTTAGTGTTAATCCAACAACTCTGACACCCGCAGTTTGTGCAGGATCTTCAGTTGATTTACTTTCATTAGCATCAGGAGGAACTGGAAACTATACATATTTATGGTCATCGAATCCTACTGGTTTTACATCAACTTTAGCAAACCCAACTGCGACTCCAACAGTAACAACAACTTATACTGTTACAGTTTCTGATGGTTCACCATCAGGGAATGTAACGGGAAGTGTAACAATCACAGTTGACCCAATTCCAGTTGTTACAATTAGTGGACTTCAATCATCATATTGTTTAAACAGTAGCCCGGTAACAATGACAGGTTCACCGGCAGGTGGTACATTTACCGGTTCTGGTGTTAGTGGTAATATTTTTGACCCATCGGTTGCCGGTTTAGGAAATCATTCTGTTATGTACACCTACACAAGTCCAGGTAGTGCAGGAAATCCATTTGGATGTACAAATAATTATACAATTGCAGTAACAGTTAATACATTACCAAATGTTACATTTAGCGGCTTAGCATCATCTTATTGTGCTGACGTAACTTCTGTTACATTAACAGGAAGTCCTACAGGTGGTACTTTTAGTGGTAATGGAATTTCAGGAAACACCTTTAATCCTTCACTTGCAGGAGCAGGAACTCATATTATTACTTACTCCTATTCAGCAGGCTCAGGTTGTTCAAATTCAACAACTCAAAGTGTTGTTGTGAATGCCTTACCAAATGTTACAATTAGTGGTTTAGCATCAAGTTATTGTGCAAATTCTTCTGTTGTAACAATGACTGGAGTGCCAATGGGAGGAACATTTGCAGGTCCGGGTGTTATTGGAAACACTTTTGACCCAAGCCTTGCAGGAGCAGGAACGCATACTGTAACATACACTTACACAGATGGTAATTCATGTACAACTGCTGCCGGTCAAACTGTTACAATTAATCCACTACCTCCTGTTAGTTTTTCAGGTTTAGCAGCTTCGTATTGCTTAAATTCAACTGCAGTTACTTTATTAGGTAGTCCTTCAGGAGGTACATTTAGTGGAAACGGAATTTCAGGGAATAGTTTCAACCCAACAATCGCAGGACTTGGAACACATAATATAACATACACATTTACCGATGCTTTCGGTTGTTCAAATTCAGATATGCAATCAGTTAATGTTGATAATCTTCCAACTGTTACAATTCTTGGATTATCATCAGTTTATTGTGTAAACTCAGGATTAGTTACTTTAACAGGAAGTCCTGCTGGAGGTACTTTCTCAGGAACCGGAGTTTCAGGAAATATGTTTAATCCATCGGTTGCAGGTCAAGGTAATCATTCTATAACTTATTCTTATAATGATGGCAATGGTTGCTCAAACTCAACTTCACAGGTGGTAACTGTTAATCCATTGCCGAATGTTAGTATTATTGGATTAGCTCCGAATTATTGCTTAAACGACCCATCAATTCCTATTAATGGAAGCCCTACAGGTGGTACATTCTCCGGTAATGGTATTTCAGGAAATTCTTTTACTCCATCAACAGCAGGAGCTGGAATGCATATTATAACATATACTTATACTGACCTAAACGGATGCTCTAATAATACAACTCAAAATGTGGTTGTTGATGCATTACCAAATGTGAGTTTCACAGGACTTGCGACCTCTTATTGTAAAGATTCCGTTTATATAATTCTTACCGGAAATCCTGCCGGAGGAGTTTTTAGTGGCAATGGTATTGTTGGTAATACATTTAACCCATTGTTTGCCGGTAGTGGTTCTCATGCAATAACTTATTCATTTACGGGAACAAATGGTTGCTCAAACACAAGTGTTCAAAATACTTTGGTTCATAATAATCCTATTGCAAATGCGGGAATAGATTTTACTATCTTAGGTGGATCAACAACTTTAAATGGTTCTGCAACAGGCTCTAATTTAGCTTATAGTTGGACACCATCATCATTATTAATTAACCCCAACATTCCCAATCCTACAACAGTTACAATTACTACAACTACAGTATTTACATTAACTGTTACAGATACAGTTACAGGTTGTCAGGGCAGCGATGATATGCAATTAACTTTTGGAGGTGGTCCTTTATCAGTTAATGCCACGGCAAATCCAATGGTTATTTGCTCAGGGAATACTACTCAGCTTGATGCTTTAGGTTCAGGAGGTTCAACAATGTACACTTATAGTTGGTCATCCAATCCTACAGGATTTAGTTCAACACTTAAAAATCCGGTTGTTTCACCTACAACAACAACAATTTACACTGTTACTATATCAGATGGTTCACCATCTACTTCAACTTCAAATGTTACCATAACTGTTAATCCTTCACCAAATGTTATTTTCACTGCAATTCAACCTCAGTGTTTTAGCAATTCACCATTAACACTTTCAGGTTTAGGAACTCCATTAGGTGGAACTTATTCAGGAACCGGTGTTTCAGGAAATAGCTTTTATCCATCAGCAGCAGGAGCAGGTTCTCACACTATAATTTATGAATATCAAAGTTTAACTAATGGATGTAGTTCATCAGCTTCAACAATTGCTATTGTTTTACAAGACCCAACTGTTAGTTTCTCTGGTTTAAATACAACTTATTGTGATAATGCTACAGCGGCTACATTAACAGGACTGCCTAACGGTGGAATTTTCAGTGGACCTGGTGTTGTTGGAAATACATTCAATCCATCAATTGCAGGAGTTGGAAATCACAATATTACATATTCTTACACCGATGCCAATAATTGCAGTGGCACAGAAGTTCAAACTGTGACAGTAATAGCTTCACCAACAGTTAGCTTCAGCGGTTTAACACCAACTTATTGTGAAAATGATGCTGCTGTTCAGTTAACTGGTTTCCCAACAGGCGGAACTTTCAGTGGTCCCGGAATTTCAGGGCTTAACTTTGACCCAATTGTTGCCGGAGCTGGAACTCATAATATAGTGTATTCTTATCAAAATGCAAATGGCTGTTTGGGTTCTTTCTCACAAAGTGTAGTTGTTAATCAAATGCCTGTTGTAACAATAAGTGGTTTAGCTTCTCAATACTGTGTAAATTCCCCAACTGTTAGTTTAACAGGAAGCCCATTTGGTGGAAGCTTTAGTGGAGCAGGAATTACAGCTAATATTTTCGACCCATCTGTTGCCGGAGCAGGAACTCATAATATTGAGTATTTCTATTCTGATGCAAATGCTTGTTCAAATACTGCAATTCAAACAATAATAGTAAATTTATTGCCATTAGCAAATGCAGGTTCAGATGTTACTGTTCCTTGTGGCGGTCCTGGCTTACAGATTGGTTCTGCAGCAATAGCAGGATTGAGTTATAGTTGGACACCTACAACAGCTTTAAGCAATGCAACTATCTCTAATCCTTATGCTTCACCTAATCTAACTACTGTTTACACTGTTGAAGTAACAGATATTAATACCGGTTGTGTATCATCTGATGATGTTATTGTGTATGTTAGTGGCGGACCAACGGCTGTAGCATCAAACGATACAATAATTTGTGGAGGAAATCCGGTAACTCTCAATGTCAGCGGTGGAACATCCTATATTTGGAGTAATAGTGCAACAACTTCTTCAATCACAGTTAATCCTTTAGTTACAACTATGTATGTTGTAACAGCAACTATGGGAGGCTGCTCTGATGCTGACACAGTTATAGTAACAGTGAGTTATCCAAATGTTGACCTTGGACCTGATGTATCTTTCTGTGAAGGAAATTCAATCACACTTGATGCAGGTGTTGGCTACTATTCATATTACTGGAATGATGGTTCTATGAATCAAAATCTGCCAGTAGCAAGTTCAGGTTCATATTGGGTAAGCGTTACAGATGTTATGGGTTGTGCTAATATTGACACAATTAATGTTAATATACACCCACTTCCTATCGTAAATCTGGGTGCTGATACAAGTATTAATGTTAAATACTCAATCACCTTAGATGCAGGTCCCTCATTTGATGCTTATTTATGGAGTGATTTCTCAAGCTTCCAAACTATGACTGTTTACGGTCCACAGCTTGGAACAG
>JAIPBB010000059.1 GCA_021739805.1 Saprospiraceae bacterium
TAAATATGGACAAATCTCTTTTTTATTATACTTTTGCTTAACAACATTTTTTTTTTTTGAAAGAATGATACAAATTATTGACTTTGAATATTATTGTATCATTCTTTCTTTTCAACATTCAACTTTTGACAACTTCATACTAAAAAAAACAATATTGTTCATAAGCTGACAAAACAATCAGAAGTTAAGATTGAAGTTTACACAGCTTTAGGTAAAAAAGTAGTTGTAATAGCTGATAGAACTCAAACTTCCGGTTTCGTAACTTCCAGTTTATACCGATGTGAATTAATTAACAGTCCAAATCTAATATTAAATATTGTTTCACACGGCATTAACCATTGTAAAATTCAAAATGTCCTTTGGACTATTTTGAATTAACAATTGGTATTACTGAAAAAGAATATGGCTTTTCAGCAGAAGTTAATTATTTAATGAAAGTGACTGATGAGTTAATTATTAGGAAAATTGTTGAAGTTACTGCCAAGCGTAAAATGAAAAGACTAAAAAGAATAGGATATAAAATTTGAATCTTATTAATTATCCTGACATTTGGATTAACAGCAATAAGAGAATCATTTAAAACAGAAAAAGATAATAATATTAGACGTTTAGTAAACATGTCGACTTTAATGATTTATTTGTTGATTTTGACATTCATAGTTTTAACAACAGAATTTGGAAAATTTAAATAAACGCCAGGCACTAGTCGAAAGGCGGCCAGTAAACTAAAAGTCCACTGGTGCACGTCTCACCCCACTGGATCTAAGAGTGTCATATACAGCGGTTCTTTAAATTGCAGGGAAACATTGCGATAGTGATAAGCCATAAAGTATTGAACCCATTCCGCTTCTTGTGAAATACTAAGTTGGATTAAACACCTAGGATTAAACACCTAACAGGTTTCCAAAACCTGTTAGGTTTAAGGAATCAGCTATAATTGCTATCCCAAACTAATAACTCCATTTATTAGTAAATGTATTAAAGAAATCTATTCCAAATTTTAAAGTAAAATCATTTTTACTGATTGAATTTTCTGCTGTAACTGCGTAAATTCCAAAACGAAATAATTGTTTTTTAATTCTGAAAGTTTTTTCTAATCCGGCAAACATTTCAAAATGTGACAGATCAGAATCTGGTATTAAAAGAGTGCCTGCTCCGGCGGAAATTGACAGTTTTAGTCTGTTCACTAATGGGATTTTATCCATAATACTTCCTTCGAAATGATGGATATAATTTGCCTTTAGAAATTCGTTTGAAGTTGTTTCCGTTAAACCCATCAATTGAAATGAACGCACGGGATTGGAAAAAAAGTAGCGGTCGGAGCCACGGAAATATTTATGTTCGAGTGTTCTTAAATCTGATTTATTTATAAAACTCCCAGCTACTACTTCCCATCTTGACGAACCAAATCTTGCAAGATTAAGTTGATTTCCGGCTCCTAATTCTATGTAATCAAAGTTTACTTCGCTATTAAAAAGATTTGGAATTCCCTTTCGATAAATCATGTGAATCTCAGGATAATCACTACCTATTACAATTTTCTTGTTCCCTTTAATTACATATTTCTGCTTAAAACGGTATTTTGTTTCTAACTTAATTTCACTCTTGGTATATCTCTCGAACTCAATTGGCTTGTTCACTTCACCAAATAATTGTTTGGTCCACTCTGACAGTTTCACATCGCTTAATGATTGTTGGTCAGAATAAAGAAAAGTCAGTTCAGCAAACAAACCATTCACTATTTCCATTCTTTGAGAAATTTTATAAGATTTCACTCTCACATAATTGCTCATACTGAACATTTTCTCAACTGCCGCATAATCATTAACCCTATCGTAATAATCTCCAATTTCAATGAAAGTCCTGACGAATTTCTTGGGTAAATAAGTCCACCCCACTCCCAACTGTGCTTTTATGTCATCGTTTCTAAATCCATAGTCAACAAATCCTTTGGCTTCAATCAACATATCATTTTTAAGCTCTTTATTGAAATATCCGGGAAGTTTATGTCGATATCCACCAATTCCTAATGGCTGTACCTGGCTCAACAAGCCTTCAATATAAAACTCATTACCTTTAGCCCTGTTTCTATGTCCATAACCAATTAGGGGCAACCAAAAGCTAACACGATTAAATGCCGAATCAAGTTTGTGATAATATTTATCAGATGTGAAATAAGCATTAATACTATCAGTATTTCGTACGTATTTAAGCTCGGATTCTTTTAAAGTAATTGGACGTTTTTCTTCCCAAAATGTTGAATCTTTATCAAAAGCATCTTTGGCAAAACGTCTTATTTCACTATTAAAGAAATTTGAAGGCATTTCAATATTAATTTCATAATCAGAATGATTCACCCTTGTGTTTCCAAGAATATTATGTCTTCCATCATGAATAGTAAAAATTAGTTCTCTGCGAACGGGAAGAAATATATTTTTCTGAATTTCATTATAATTCTGAATAATTTTAAACTCCTTACAAAAGCTCATTGCTGCTTTGTTTATCTGCAAATCCACTGATATTAATGCCCAACTGCTGTCTTCAATGAAAATTACTCCTGAAAATAATGCATCGGTAACAAAAAAAGGCTTTACCTCTATTTCATAAATTTTCTTTCCATCTTCGATAAAAGAATTTACAATTTTATATTTATAATTCAATTCAGAATTTGCTCCAATCGGCGACAAGAAAGGTTTAACGTTAAGTGCCGGGAAATTTATCAGGCTTTTGTAAAAGTTAAACTCACAACTCGAAATATCCTTATAGAGCACATAGGGATTTCCTCCTTTATTATCTTCAGGAATAATATCTTCTTCTTCATATTCCAGACCCAAAGTTATTGATCTGCCTGATTCATCACGTTTTTCAGTGTAATCGTGATGAGCTAAAACTATCTCTTTATACTTTGATGGGCTTTGATAATAAGTTTCAGACATTGATTCCACAAGATTAAGTCCTTGCTTTTTCAGAGCTTCTTCAAGGTTTTTGGCTTCAATTCCCTTTTTTTCCTCTCTCTTACTTACTACTGTATCTTTCTCTTTAACTTTGATTAGTTCTTTTTCGAGTGAAGTTTTTATATATGTCTGGCATTTGTAATTTTCAATTTGCTCAAGATAGAATTTCCGTTTTTCACGAACATTTCTCATTATCATCTTCGACTTGTCTTCATATTTTGTAACAATCTCGACTTCTGATAATGATTTAGTAGTAGATGTGAGAACAATATCTAGAACTTTTCCCTCCTTAACAGGAATTACGACTTCTTTTTCGAGAGTTTCAAATCCGATATAGGAAAATACTATTGTGTATGTTCCTGCCTTTAATTCAAGGAAATAGTAGCCTTTAAGATTTGTTGAAACACCATAAGTAGTGTTTTTAACATAGACATTAGCAAAAGCTAATGGCTCGCCTGATTCAGATTTAAGCGTACCACTTATATGACCTGAAAAAACGTTTAAGCTTAATAAAGAAAAAACAAGAAGAGTAGAAAAAAATCGATGCATTTTCAATTTAAGATTTACTGCGATATGACGAAAGCAAATCAAATAATGTTACATATTGCAAGTTTCAGGTTTCGGGTTGCGGGTTGCGGGTTGCGAGTTTACAAGTTACATTTCGACTTCGCTCAATGTCCTTATGATGAACACTGAGCGGAGCCGAAGTGTGGTTAAAGTTAAAATCGGTTAATAACAATCGAACAATTTAACAATTTAACAATTAGCATTTTACTTCGCCATTCTTTTCTTCATCTTCGCTAATCTTTTAGGAAGAATATCATACATGTCTTTTAAAAGATTAGTAGTTGATTGGTCACAAAGTTTTTGTATTTCATCAGTTTCAAAAACGCCTCCGCCCATAGCAAATTTAAATTTGTCATCTGATTCAGCTCTTTCTTTAATTTTCAATATGGATTTACCTTCCTTATTAAAAAGTTGAATATTTACATAAGCTTCTACAACGGCAGTGCCAAATCCCATCATCTCTTGTTTCTTTTTGAGCTTATAATCAAGAATCACAACCATTACACCATCGGCATCTTTGTATAATTTTAAAGCATCTTCAATGGCGTTTGTATTTCTGATTGGACTTCTTGATTCTACAGCAAGATAATCTCCATAAGTGGTTACTTGCCATTCCTGGAATTTCAAAGTAACATTATCCATAATTCCATTATAGCCATCTGTTTCAAGAATAGTTTTTTCGTCAATAAGCTTAAATGGGAATTCTTTTGCGTATGCTGTAAACAATTCATCATGCACTCTGGCAAGCAAATGGTCGAGTTTGAAATTATCATCCTTCGAAAGATGTTCTATTGCCATGCTTAATCCGCCAAATTCTGAAGCATCAACACTTCTATTTGCCCAAACTGAAATAACTGCAACATTATTTATTTGTGCTACCGCACTGTGAAATCCAAAAATCATCAATGCACTAATTACTACTAAACTTTTTTTCATTTTACGTGTGTTTATTTATAAATACTAATTTTAATATTTGCAAAATTATCAGTCAATTCGACAAAAATTTCCGAATTGAATATTATTAACATTTTTTAAAAGGAAATAAATCTTAAGCTTCCGCAGTAGGTCCAATATTAAAAGGCATTTGCATTCCTTCGTCAACATCCTTAATACTGCCATGCATAGCTTCAAATTTAGCGACATTATCCTGTAAAGCCCTTAATAAACGCTTTGCATGTTGCGGAGTCAGAACAATTCTTGATTTAACTTTAGCTTTTGGAACTCCGGGCATAATTCTGACAAAATCAATAATAAATTCTGAATTTGAATGAGTTATTATAGCAAGATTGGAATAAGTTCCTTCGGCTACATCTTCGCCTAATTCAATATTTAATTGGTTTTGTGGGTTTTTATTTTCCATGATATTTATAATTTGTAGATTTAAATATTATTTAACAATACAAAAATAGCAAGATATTTTGTTTTACCTTGCTATAAGTTTTTTTATATAATCTAATATCTGAATATTTATTCTAGTTCTTCAACTTCACTTTCTTTCGATTGAATTAGATTTTCATATTCTTCCATTGAACCAACAATCAAGTCTTTATATTCTCTTAATCCTGTTCCTGCGGGGATTAAATGCCCAACAATAACATTTTCTTTTAAACCAAGCAAACCATCCGATTTAGCATTAACAGATGCTTCGGTCAATACTTTTGTAGTTTCCTGGAATGATGCAGCAGAAATAAAGCTTTTAGTTTGAAGTGATGCTTTAGTGATTCCCTGAAGAATCTGACGTGCAGTAGCAGGTTTTGCATCTCTTGCTTCAACTAAAACTTTGTCTTTCCTTCTCAGTAGTGAATTTTCATCTCTAAGTTTACGAGCAGTAACAATTTGTCCGGGTTTAAATACAGTTGAATCTCCAGGGTTTTCAATAATTTTTTTACCAAAAATCCAATCATTTTCTTCCTGGAAGTCAACTTTATTAACTACTTCGTTTTCAAGAAATTTTGTATCACCCTGGTCATCAACTTCCACTTTACGCATCATTTGACGAACAATAACTTCGAAGTGTTTATCATTAATTTTCACACCCTGCAAACGATAAACTTCCTGAACTTCGTTAACGATATATTCCTGAACCTGTGTTGGCCCTTTAATAGCAAGAATATCAGCGGGTGTCATTGCACCATCAGATAATGAAGTTCCTGCTTTAACATAGTCATTTTCCTGGGCTAATATTTGTTTTGAAGTGGAAATTAAATATTTCTTTTCTTCACCGGTTTTTGATGTAATAATAACTTCCCTGTTTCCTCTTTTAAGTTTCTTACCAAAAGAAACAACACCATCAATTTCTGAAACTGTTGCAGGGTCAGAAGGATTACGAGCTTCAAACAGTTCGGTAACTCTAGGTAAACCACCAGTGATATCACCCGATTTTCCAATTGCTCTAGGAATTTTAACTAAAGTTTCGCCGGCAGTTATTTTGTCTCCTTCATTAATAATAACATGAGCTCCAACAGGAATATCATAAGATTTAATTATTTCCTTTGTGTTGCTGATGATTCTGATTGATGGATTTCCTGATTTTTGACGGTTTTCAATAATAACCTTCTCATGATAACCGGTTTGCTCATCAGATTCAACACGGAAAGTAAGTCCTTCAACAATATTTTCAAATTCTATTTTACCTGAAACTTCAGATAAAATTAATGCGTTATAAGGATCCCAATCACAAATCAAATCACCTTTTTTCACTTCCGCACCTTGTTGGAAATATAAATTAGCACCATAAGGAACATGGTTAGAAGATAAAATAATATTAGTGGTTTTATCAACAATTCTCATTTCAGCAGAACGTCCAATAACAATATCGTATTTTTTACCTTCAGCATTCTTATAGTCAACATATCTTAATTCATCAATCTCTACAATACCATCATACTTAGCTTCAATTCTGGCTTCAATAGCGATATTAGATGCAGTACCCCCAACGTGAAAAGTTCTAAGTGTTAGCTGTGTTCCTGGCTCACCAATCGACTGGGCAGCAATAACCCCAACAGCTTCTCCTTTTTGCACCATTCTACCGGATGCAAGGTTACGTCCATAACATTTAGCACAAACACCTTTTTTCGATTCACATGTCAATACCGACCTGATTTCAATTCTTTCAATTGGTGATTCGCTAATCACTAATGCTATTTCTTCAGTGATTTCCATTGTACCCTCAACAATTATTTCGCCTGTTAATGGGTGATAAATATCGTGCAATGCAGTACGTCCAAGAATTCTATCATAAAGAGTTTCAACAACTTCTTCATTACGTTTTAAAGCTGCAACAGTAAGTCCCCTTAAAGTTCCACAGTCACTTTCAGAAATAATAACATCCTGTGAAACATCAACAAGACGACGAGTTAGATAACCTGCATCAGCAGTTTTTAGAGCTGTATCCGCAAGTCCTTTACGAGCACCATGAGTTGAAATAAAATATTCAAGCACTGAAAGACCTTCTTTAAAGTTAGATAAGATTGGGTTTTCAATAATCTCACCTCCTGTTGCACCTGATTTTTGTGGTTTAGCCATCAAACCCCTCATACCTGAAAGCTGACGAATCTGTTCTTTTGAACCCCTGGCACCTGAATCAAGCATCATATAAACAGGATTAAATCCTTGTTTATCTTTTGAAAGCTGATTCATTAATGTATGAGTTAAATGTGAGTTTGTATGTGTCCAAATATCAATAACCTGATTATAACGTTCGTTGTTAGTAATGAATCCCATATTATAATTGCTCATTACTTCTTCAACTTCGGCATTAGCTTTATTAATTAGAATTTCCTTTGCTTCAGGAATAATAACATCTCCTAAATTAAAAGAAAGTCCCCCTTCATAAGCCATTCTAAAGCCTAAATCCTTAATATCATCAAGGAATTTTGCTGTTTTTGCAGTACCAGTTGATTTTAGTAGATTTCCAATTATATCACGTAGTGATTTCTTTGTTAATATCTCATTGATATATGGAAACTCCGGTGGCACCATTTTATTAAATAGAACCCGACCAACAGTAGTTTCGATTTTACGATAAATAGTTTCGCCGTTTTCAATATATGGAATTCTAACGTTTATAATAGCATGAAGGTCTGCAACTTTTTCATTATAAGCAATTAACACTTCTTCAGGTGAATAAAAATTCATTCCTTCACCTTTAACTCTATGTTCTTCAGAATCTTTTCTGCCTTTTGTAATATAATAAAGACCTAAAACCATATCTTGCGATGGAACTGTAATTGGAGCACCATTAGCGGGATTAAGAATATTATGTGAAGCAAGCATTAATAATTGAGCCTCAAGAACTGCTGCATTTCCAAGTGGAACGTGAACAGCCATTTGGTCACCATCAAAATCCGCATTAAATGCAGTACAAACTAATGGGTGAAGCTGTATCGCTTTTCCTTCAATAAGTTTTGGTTGGAAAGCCTGAATACCTAATCTGTGAAGTGTTGGTGCACGGTTAAGAAGAACAGGATGACCTTTTAAAACGTTTTCTAAAATATCCCATACAACAGGGTCTTTTCTGTCAACAATTTTCTTAGCTGATTTAACTGTTTTAACAATACCACGTTCAAGCATTTTTCTAATAATAAAAGGCTTGAATAGTTCAGATGCCATTTCTTTTGGCAATCCGCACTCGTGAAGTTTCAATTCAGGTCCAACAACAATTACTGAACGACCGGAATAGTCAACACGTTTTCCAAGTAAGTTCTGACGGAATCGTCCTTGTTTACCTTTCAAACTATCACTAAGCGATTTTAAAGCTCTGTTTGAATCAGTCTTTACTGCATTTGCTTTTCTTGAATTATCAAATAATGAATCAACCGCTTCCTGAAGCATTCTTTTCTCATTTCTAAGAATTACATCAGGTGCTTTGATTTCAATTAATCTTTTTAGTCTGTTATTTCTAATAATAACTCTACGGTACAAATCATTTAAATCAGAAGTAGCAAATCTTCCTCCATCAAGTGGAACCAATGGTCTCAATTCAGGTGGAATAACTGGAACAACTTTCACTACCATCCATTCCGGGCGATTTTCAACTCTTTGTTGAGCTTCACGGAATGATTCAACTACTTTAAGACGCTTTAGTGCATCATGTTTTCTTTGCTGTGAGGTTTCTTTATTTGCTGTATCACGTAAGTCATATGATAACTGGTCAAGATCAAGTCGTGACAGTAAATCATTAACTGCTTCAGCACCCATTTTTGCAATAAATTTATTTGGGTCGCTATCGTCAAGATATTGATTTTCCGCTGGTAATGTTTCGAGAATGTCAAAATATTCTTCTTCAGTAAGGAAATCGAGATATTCAACACCATCTTCAGCTTTAACGCCTGCATTGATTACGACATATCTTTCATAATAGATTATTGTGTCGAGTTTTTTTGTTTGTAATCCAAGTAAAGCCCCAATTTTATTAGGTAATGACCTAAAAAACCAAATATGAGCAACAGGAACAACCAATTGAATATGTCCAATTCTCTCTCTTCTTACTTTCTTTTCAGTTACTTCAACACCACATCTGTCGCAAACAATTCCTTTATAACGAATTCTTTTATATTTTCCACAATGGCATTCCCAATCCTTCACAGGACCAAAAATTCTTTCACAGAATAAGCCATCTCTTTCAGGTTTGTATGTCCTGTAATTAATTGTTTCAGGCTTTAAAACTTCACCACTTGATCTTTCAAGTATTTGTTCCGGTGAAGTAAGGCTAATAGTAATTCTTGAAAAATTACTTTTTTCGTTTGTTTCTTTTCTAAAAGCCATATATAAGGATTTTATGAAATTTAAATAAAAATGCAGCCAAAAACTGGCTAAATAAAATACTAATCAAAAGTCATGTTCAAACCTAAACCATTCAATTCGTGAATAAGTACGTTGAATGATTCCGGAATTCCAGGATTAGGCATGTTCTCACCTTTAACAATAGCTTCATAAGCTTTTGCACGGCCTGTAACATCATCGGATTTAATTGTTAGAATTTCCTGAAGAATGTTTGCAGCTCCAAAAGCTTCAAGTGCCCACACCTCCATTTCTCCAAATCTCTGACCACCAAACTGAGCTTTACCTCCAAGTGGTTGTTGAGTAATCAATGAATAGGGTCCTATCGAACGAGCATGCATTTTGTCATCAACCATATGATGTAATTTCAACATATAAATCACACCTACTGTCGCTGCCTGATCGAATCTAATACCGGTTTCTCCGTCATAAAGATAAACTCTTCCGTTATGAGGTAAACCAGCTTGATCCATATATTCATTAATTTGATCAAGTGTAGCACCATCGAAAATTGGAGTAGAAAATTTCAAATTGAGTTTTTCACCTGCCCATCCAAGAACAGTTTCGTAAATCTGTCCAAGGTTCATACGAGAAGGTACACCAAGTGGGTTTAAAACTATATCAACCGGAGTTCCATCTTCAAGGAAAGGCATATCTTCTTCTCTAACGATTCTTGCAACAATACCTTTATTTCCGTGTCTTCCAGCCATTTTATCACCAACTTTAAGCTTTCGTTTTTTAGCAACGTAAACTTTGGCAAGCTGCACAATTCCACTAGGAAGGTCATCACCAACAGAAACAACAAATTTCTTACGGTTGAAAACTCCCAGAACTTCTTTGTACTTAATGTTATAGTTATGAAGTAATTCTTTTATTAAATTGTTTTTGTCTTTGTCAGTAGTCCATTTATTTGGATTGATATTAATATAATCTTCAATTCCTAATAAAAGTTTTTGAGTGAATTTCGCACGTTTTGGAATAATAACTTCTTTAAAATTATTATAAACTCCCTGAGATGTCCTTCCACTAACTAAGACTAACAATTTATCAACAAGTTTTGTCTTGAGTTCGATCATATCTCTTTTATAATCTTCATCAAGTTTGTCAATAACAAGTTTTTCTTTTGTTTTTGATTTTTTGTCTTTAATGACTCTTGAAAACAATTTTTTGTTGATAATAACGCCTTTTAGCGATGGTGGTGCTTTTAAAGAAGCATCTTTCACATCACCAGCTTTATCACCAAAAATTGCTCTTAGAAGTTTTTCTTCAGGAGTCGGATCAGTTTCACCTTTTGGTGTAATTTTTCCAATTAAGATATCTCCCTCAGTCACTTCTGCACCAATTCTAATTAATCCGTTTTCATCAAGGTCTTTTGTTGCTTCAGCACTAACGTTTGGAATATCATTAGTTAATTCTTCAACACCACGTTTAGTATCACGTACTTCAAGTACAAATTCATCAATATGAATTGAAGTAAAGATATCTTCTTTTACAACTTTTTCGGAAATAACAATAGCATCCTCAAAGTTATAACCTTTCCATGGCATGAAAGCAACCTTTAGGTTTCGACCTAAAGCAAGCTCGCCATTTTTAGTTGCATAACCTTGTGAAAGAACTTCTCCTTTTTTTACTTTTTGTCCTTTTCGAACAATAGGTTTAAGATTAGTGCTAGTATTCTGGTTTGTTTTTGCAAATTTTGTAAGATAATAAGTCCTTACATCATCTTCAAAACTAACTAGTTTTTCTTTATCAGATCTTGAATATCTAATAGTTATTTTCTTAGCATCAACATATTCAACAACTCCATCGCCTTCAGCATTTATGAGTGTTCTGGAATCTCTTGCAACATCTGCTTCAAGACCGGTTCCAACAATAGGAGCTTCAGGAAGCATAAGTGGAACTGATTGACGCATCATATTCGAACCCATAAGAGCACGGTTTGCATCATCATGCTCAAGGAAAGGAATTAATGATGCAGCAATTGATGCAATTTGGTTAGGGGCAATATCGACAAGGTCGATTTTTTCACCTTCCAGAATTGGGTAATCAGCAAGTTTTCGAGCTTTAATCTTTGGCTCTATAAATGTACCATCATCATTAATTGGTGTGGTAGCATGAGTAATAATTTTTTCTTCTTCCTCTTCTGCACTTAAATAAGTAGGTTCTTCGTTAAGTAAAACTCTTCCGTTTTCAACCCTTTTGTAAGGTGTTTCGATAAATCCAAGTTTATTGATTTTAGCAAAAACACAAAGTGAAGAAATCAAACCAATATTTGGTCCTTCAGGTGTTTCAATAGTACATAGTCGTCCATAATGTGTATAGTGAACATCACGAACTTCGAAACCGGCTCTCTCCCTGGATAATCCACCAGGTCCAAGAGCAGAAACTCTTCTTTTATGAGTTAATTCCGCTAATGGATTTGTTTGATCCATAAACTGAGATAACTGGTTTGTTCCAAAGAATGAATTAATAACAGATGATAATGTTTTGGCATTAATCAAATCCATTGGAGTGAAAACTTCATTATCACGGACATTCATTCTTTCTCTGATGGTACGTGCCATTCTTGCTAAACCAACACCAAATTGATTGTGAAGTTGCTCACCAACTGTACGAACTCTTCTGTTACTTAAGTGGTCAATATCATCAACATCAGCCTTTGAATTAATTAATTCGATAAGATGCTTGATAATGTATATTATGTCTTCTTTTGTTAGAATTCTAACATCCTTAGGAGTATTCAAATTGAGTTTCCTATTGATTTTATATCGTCCAACTTCGCCTAAATCATACCTTTTATCAGAGAAGAACAAGTTATTAATAATGGTTCTTGCTGTTTCTTCATCAGGTGGTTCTGCGTTTCTTAATTGGCGATAAATGAATTCAACTGCTTCTTTTTCAGAATTTGAAGTATCTTTTTGAAGTGTATTGAAAATGATAGCATAATCGTTAGTATTAATATCTTCTTTGTGAAGAAGTATTGTTTTAATACCAGCATCAATTATTTCATCAATATGGGAATTTTCAATAATTGTTTCTCTGTCAATTATTACTTCAGTACGTTCGATTGAAACAACTTCTCCTGTATCTTCATCAACAAAATCTTCAATCCATGAACGTAATACCTTGGCAGCTAATTTTCTACCAACAACTCTTTTAAGACCCGATTTACTAACTTTTATTTCATCGGCAAGGTTGAAAATTTCAAGAATATCCTTGTCACTTTCATATCCAATTGCTCTTAATAATGTAGAGACGGGAAGTTTTTTCTTTCTATCAATATATGCGTACATGACATTATTGATGTCAGTCGCAAATTCTATCCACGAACCTTTGAAAGGGATAATTCTTGCTGAATACAATTGTGTACCATTAGCATGCCTACTTGTACCAAAGAATACACCGGGTGAGCGGTGAAGCTGAGATACAACAACCCTTTCTGCTCCATTTATTACAAATGAACCTTTTGGGGTCATATATGGTATCATACCTAAATACACATCCTGGATGATTGTTTCAAAATCTTCATGGTCAGGATCGGTACAATACAATTTAAGCTTTGCTTTAAGAGGTACACTATGCGTTAATCCTCTTTCCAAACATTCATTAATTGAATACCTTGGTGGGTCAATAAAATAATCAAGGAATTCTAAAACAAAATTATTTCTTGCATCGGTTATTGGAAAGTTTTCTGAGAAAACTTTAAATAAACCCTCATTCTGCCTGTTTTCCGGTGTTGTTTCTAATTGAAAAAATTCCTGAAAGGATTTCAATTGAATATCCAGGAAGTCAGGATAATCTGAATGAATTTTTGATGTTGCAAAATTTATTCTTTTATTAGGTTTTGTAGCCAAAATCTTAAAGTTTTAATTTAGTAATGAAAATAATAAGTATCAAATAGGATTAGGCTTATATCTAAACCTAATCCTAATATTTATTAGTATATCTTCTTACTTAACTTCTACTTCAGCTCCAGCCTCTTCTAGTTGAGTTTTTAATGCTTCAGCCTCGTCTTTAGGAACACCTTCCTTAATTGCTTTAGGAGCTGCATCTACTAATGCTTTAGCTTCTTTTAAACCTAAACTTGTTAATTCTTTAACTAATTTAACAACTGCTAATTTAGATTGTCCGGCTGCGGTAAGAATTACGTCAAAACTTGTTTGTTCTTCAGCAACGTCATCACCGTCTGCCACAGGTGCTGCAACAGCAACTGCAGCTGCAGTTGGTTCAATACCATACTCATCTTTTAAGATTTTTGCTAATTCGTTAACTTCTTTAACAGTTAGATTAACTAATTGTTCTGCAAAAGCTTTTAAATCTGCCATTTTATTTATCGTTTTATGTCTGCAAGCAGACAGGTTTCAAAATTTTATTATTAATTATAAATTATTCGGGTTTTTCTGATAATGTTTTTAGAACTCCGGAAATTGTTTGTCCACCACTTTGCAGTGCTGAAATAACATTTTTCATTGGAGATTGCAATAAACCGATGATGTCGCCAATAAGCTCATCTTTAGATTTAATGTTAACCAGAGTTTCCAATTGATTTTCACCAATATAGCATGCTTCTTCAACATAGGCAGCTTTTAGTAATGGCTTTTCAGATTTTTGTGTTTTTCTGAATTCCTTAATCAACTTTGCAGGAATATTTCCGGCTTCAGCAAACATTAACGAAGTAGGACCAATTAAAACAGAGTAAAGTTCTTCGAAATCTTTGTCTGTTTTTTCCATTGCTTTTCTAAGCAATGTGTTTTTCACAACCATCAGCTTAATATCCTTTTTAAAACAAAGCCTTCTTAAATCACTAGTTTTCTGAGCATTTAGTTCAGATGTATCAGTGAGATAAAAATAATTACTTGCTTTTAATTGTTCTGCAATGGAATCAATAAGCTGATTTTTTTCTTCTTTTCTCATAACGTTTTTCGTCTATTTGCTATAAACTTAAGCTACGCTAAAAATTATATAGTAATTGATTTTAATTCAACCTGAACTCCAGGACTCATAGTGCTTGAAACGTAAACGCTTTTCACATAGGTTCCTTTTGAAGATGCGGGTTTAAGTTTAATAATTGTTTGAACCAATTCTTTAATATTATCAACTAGTTTTGGAGCTTCAAAAGAAACTTTTCCAACAGATGAATGAATTATTCCAAACTTATCAACTTTAAAATCAATTTTACCGGCTTTAACATCTTGAACTGCTTTTCCTATATCCATTGTAACGGTTCCGGTTTTAGGATTTGGCATTAAGCCACGTGGTCCTAAAATACGTCCTAAAGCACCAACTTTAGGCATTACGCTTGGCATAGTTATAACAACATCAACATCAGTCCATCCATCTTTAATTTTTTGGACGTACTCATCAAGCCCATAATAATCAGCTCCAGCTTCTTTAGCTTCTTCCTCCTTATCAGGAGTACATAAAACCAAAACTCTTTTCACTTTTCCTGTTCCATGTGGTAAAGTAACTATTCCTCTCACCATTTGATTTGCTTTTCTTGGATCAACTCCTAAACGGACATCGATATCAAACGAAGAATCAAATTTTGTGTTAGTAATTTCCTTTACCGCATTAATGGCCTCGGTTAAGCTATATACTTTGGTTTGATCAATTTTTGCTAAAGCTTCTTTTCTATTTTTTGTTAATTTTACCATTTCGTATTATTTTAATGGAATTAAATACATACTAAAGCTATACCACCATTTTAGTTTTCAACAAATGGTGACTTACCTTTTATTTTTATTCCCATACTACGTGCTGTTCCTGCAACCATTTTCATTGCAGATTCCACTGTAAAGGCGTTCAAATCAACCATTTTAGCTTCGGCAATAGTTCTAACCTGCTCCCAGCTTACTGTTGCAACCTTTACTCTATTTGGCTCTGGTGAACCTTTTTTGAGTTTAGAACTTTCTAACAGTTGAACTGCAACGGGAGGAGTTTTAATAATGAAATCAAAGGTTTTGTCTTTATACACAGTAATAATAACAGGTAAAACTTTACCTGCATTTTCTTGAGTACGAGCATTAAATTGCTTGCAAAACTCCATTATATTAACACCTTTTGCTCCTAATGCAGGACCTACCGGTGGTGATGGATTTGCTGCACCTCCTTTAATTTGTAATTTGATTAATCCACTTATTTCTTTTGCCATTTTAAATAATCTTATTTTTACATTAAAACGTCACTTCTTCTACTTTGCATCATTTAGTAGCCAGTGGCATTACTCTTTTTCAACTTGCATAAATCCTAATTCAAGTGGTGTTTTTCTACCAAAAATCTTGACCATCACTTTTAGTTTCTTCTTCTCTTCGTTAATCTCTTCAATTATACCCGTGAAACTATTAAATGGTCCATCAGTTACGGTAACGGATTCACCAACAATATAAGGAACACTAACTTCTTCGCCTTTTTCAGAAAGTTCATCAACCTTACCTAAGATTCTGTTAACTTCTGATTTACGCATTGGAGTAGGTTCTCCTCTCTTTTCTGCACCTAAAAACCCAATGACACCAGGAACATTCTTTATAGTATGTGCTATTTCACCAAAAAGATTAGCTTCAATAAGAATATAACCTGGAAAATAGTTCCGCTCTTTGCTAACTTTTTTTCCTTTTCTTATTTGATAAACTTTTTCAGTTGGGATAAGCACCTGGGAAACGTATTCACCAAAGTTTAGTCTGCTGATTTCACTATCAATATACTCTTTGATTTTTTTTTCACTTCCACTTATAGCACGAACTACATACCATTTTTTTTCTTGCTCACTCATAGAAAACTTACTAGTTTACTTGTGTAATTATAGATTTATAAAAGTTAATTAAACAATAGATTCAAGGAAATTTAGAACAGCTCGTAGAATGCTTTTAAAATATTCTTAAATGAAATATCCATCAAAAAGACCACCAAAGCGATAATCAGGGAAGCAATGGATACAACAATTGCACTGTTTTGTAACTCTTTCCAAGTAGGCCAAGAAACCTTATGCATCAACTCATCATAACTTTCTTTGATGTAATCAATTACTTTTGCCATAAATTTATTGTTTTGCACGGGTGGTAGGACTTGAACCCACAACCAATGGTTTTGGAGACCACTACTCTACCAATTGAGCTACACCCGTATATTTTCACTTGCTTTAATTATAATTAGCAGACAAAGGCATTCCGATAATTTCGGAATACCTTTGAATATTTTCATATTTCTTTATTTAATCAATTTGCTTAATCAATGATTTCAGTTACCTGACCGGCACCAACAGTTCTACCACCTTCACGGATAGCAAACCTAAGTCCTTTGTTCATTGCAATTGCAGAAATTAATTTAACTTCAATACTAAGGTTATCACCAGGCATAACCATTTCAACTCCTTCAGGAAGGAAAATTTCACCGGTTACGTCAGTTGTTCTGAAATAAAATTGTGGGCGATATTTATTATGAAATGGAGTATGACGTCCACCTTCTTCTTTCTTAAGGATATAAACTTCAGCTTTGAAATTTTTATAAGGTTTTACTGAACCCGGTTTTGCAATAACCATTCCTCTTGTAATAGCATCCTTGTCAATACCTCTTAATAATAGACCGGCATTATCACCAGCTTCACCTCTATCAAGAATCTTTCTGAACATTTCAACTCCTGTAACAACTGATTTTAATTTTTCAGCACCCATTCCAATGATATCAACTGGGTCTCCAGTGTTGATAACACCTGTTTCTATTCTTCCTGTTGCAACAGTACCTCTACCTGTAATAGAGAAAACGTCTTCAACCGGCATTAAGAAATCTTTATCAACATCACGAGGAGGCAATGGAATAAAAGTATCACAAGCATCCATTAATTCAAAAATAGTTTCCACCCATTTAGGTTCTTTATTTAATGCACCAAGAGCTGAACCTTGAATAACAGGAGTTTCATCACCATCAAATTTATAGAAAGTTAATAATTCTCTAATTTCCATTTCAACAAGTTCCAACAGTTCTTCATCATCAACCATATCAACCTTGTTCATATAAACCACTAATTTAGGTACACCAACCTGGCGAGCTAAAAGAATGTGTTCACGAGTTTGAGGCATTGGACCATCGGTTGCAGCAACAACTAAAATTGCACCATCCATTTGAGCTGCTCCAGTAACCATGTTTTTAACGTAGTCAGCATGACCAGGACAGTCAACATGAGCATAGTGTCTGTTTTCAGTAGCATATTCAACGTGTGCTGTGTTAATTGTAATTCCTCTTTCTTTTTCTTCAGGAGCATTATCAATTGAATCAAAAGATTTAAATACTGCCCACCCTTTATCAGCAAGATTTAAGGTTATTGCAGCAGTTAAAGTAGTTTTACCGTGGTCAACGTGACCGATAGTTCCAATATTAACATGGGGCTTGGATCTATCAAATTTTTCTTTAGCCATATCAGATTATTATTTATTATGAATTTGTTTAAAATTATACCTTATTATTATATTGTAATTTTTTTTCATTTTTACCAGAGCCAATGACGAGAATTGAACTCGTGACCTCTTCCTTACCAAGGAAGTGCTCTACCCCTGAGCTACATTGGCAAAAGTGAGCGGGAGACCGGGCTCGAACCGGCCACCTACAGCTTGGAAGGCTGTCGCTCTACCAAATGAGCTACTCCCGCAATTTTTATTTTCGGAGTAAATCCGTAAAATTTTTATTCTTGTTAAGAATAATATTTTCATTAATTAAAAGAACAATTATTGTGGGGAGAGGAGGATTCGAACCTCCGAAGGCGTTGCCAACAGATTTACAGTCTGCCCCATTTGACCACTCTGGTACCTCCCCAATATTCAATATTTTTTATGAACTTGAGCCGATGGACGGATTCGAACCGCCGACCGGCTGATTACAAATCAGCTGCTCTGGCCAACTGAGCTACATCGGCATTATTGCTCTGAAACCCTTTATTAACAAGAGTTTCACTACATAAAAAAAAGACCTTTATTAAAAGGTCTGCAAAAGTATAAAACATTTGTTTACAAACAAAATTATTTGTTGTTTTTTCGTAGTTTTTTCTGTTTTTTTTCTTTTAGCCTAATTATTAGTTAGAAAAAGAAAAAAAAATCGACTTATTTAGGATTTCTAATTTTTTGTTTGTGTTTAATTAATTGTTTTCGCAAAGCTTCAGATGCAGTGTCAACAGACTCTTCAAAGGTTTTGCATTGTTTTTTTGCAAATAAATCATATCCGGGAATATGTAATCGAATTTCTGCAAATTTATTTTCAAGATTATCATTATTTTCTATTCGAAGCGTAATTTCACTTTTAAAAACTCCGTCATAAAGCGAACTAAGTTTTTCAACTTTTTCTTCGATAAAAGCTTTAAGCTTTTTGTCAACTTTAAATTTAACTGAATTAATTTGAATATTCATAAATCCTCCTTAATTTATTAGCCCTTTGGGTGGGCTTGTTTGTGTATAGTTTTTAACTTCTCTATTGTATTATGTGTATAAACTTGTGTTGCTGCTAAATTTGAATGACCTAGCAATTCTTTTATAGCATTTAACTCGGCACCATTATTTAATAAATGTGTTGCAAAGGTATGACGTAATATATGAGGGCTCTTTTTACTTAATGTAGTCACGTTACTAAGATAGTAATTTACGACCCTATATACAAGTTTTTGATAAATTTTTTTTCCTTTTTCAGTCAAAAAAAAGTATTCAGATGTAATATCTTCCTTTAAAGTCGCACCTTTCAAATCAATATATTTCTTAATAAGATTTTGAAGATTACCAGTAAACGGAATTATTCTTTCTTTATTTCTTTTCCCTAAGACCTTAAGTGTGTTTTTTGAAAAATCAAAATTATTTGTTTTTAAATTTACAATCTCAGAAACACGAATACCGGTTGCATAAAGTATTTCAATTAATAATCTATCCCTGAGACTTCTGAAATCGTCAGAGTCATAATCTTCATCAAACAACAAACTCATTTTCTCACTATCAACAAAAACAGGAAGTTTTTTTGAAACTTTGAGATATGATACTTTTAATAATGGATTTTTCTTCACCAAAGATTCTTTTATTAGGTATTTATAAAAGGACTTTAGAGTTGAAATTTTTCGATTTGTTGACCTAGGAGATATGCCACTATTAATAA
>JAIPBB010000060.1 GCA_021739805.1 Saprospiraceae bacterium
TCGCTGAACGGGCAAAACACTTATCTACAACTGCAAAAGTTGCTCATCCATGGGAATTTGTTCACAATGAGGTGGGCTATAATTATAGAATGCCAAATATAAATGCTGCAATAGGGGTAGCTCAGATGGAAAAAATATCTGAAATTTTAAAAAATAAAAAAGAAACTGCGGAGAGTTATTATAATCATTTCAATAATACGGAAGTTGAATGTTACTTTGGCAATTCAAATATGAATCCAAATTACTGGTTGAATACAATTAAATTTGAAAATGAATCATTACGAACGCGTTTTCTTACTGAAACTAATGCAAATGGTATTAAAACTAGACCTATATGGAATTTATTGAGTGAGTTACCTATGTATCAAGGTTGTCAGCGCGGTGAATTAATCAACTCCAATATTCTCGAAAAAACATTGGTTAATTTGCCAAGTGGATTTCGATCTTGATTACATTTCATTTTCTTAGTCTTTTTACTCATATTGGCTTCATATTCCATTGAATATTTTAGTTATTACACATGAGTTCCCTCCTGTAGGTGGAGGAACTGCCAATGTGGCATACCAGATAGTTAAAAAGCTAATAGACAATCACCATTCGGTTATTGTTTTAACCACTTCATATAAGAATACGGAGCTTTTTAACTGCGATGGCAAAATAAGGATTGAACAAGTATGGAGTAAACGAAAAAGTTTATTAGAAAACTCCTCATTTATTTCTTTATTATCTTTTACAATACTTGGAACAATTAGGGCATTACGTATCATAAATGATAATAATATCCAACTTACGCATTCTTTTATGACGATACCAGCTGGAATACTTTCCTTTTTCATTAAAAAAATAAAAAGAACACCATACATAATTACACTATGTGGGGGAGATGTCCCTTACCATAGAGATTCTAGGTTAATTATTTCGTTACGTTTTGCTATTAAAATAATTTGGAAAAATGCAGATCAAGTTGTGAGTCTTGGTATGTATCTTAGAGATTTAGCTAAAAAAACTTACAGGGAGGCTGATCGCTTCCCAGTAATTTGGCATGGTATCGATTTATCAAATGTAAACAAAAAATCTAACAATAATAGCAAATTTACGATATTGACAATAACACGGCTTATTGAATCGAAAGGCATTCAAGATGCGATTGTGGCCTTGTCGAGAATCTCGAATAACCTTGATTTTGAATTTAATATTATCGGAGATGGTGAATATAAGAACGAATTAATTAAAATTGTGGCTGATCTAAACTTAAATCATAAAATAAATTTTAGGGGGTTTGTTTCAGAATCGGATAAACAAAAAAAACTTGCGGAAAGTGACCTTTTTATTTTACCTACAAAAATTGATGTATTTCCATTCGTGCTACTTGAAGCACTCTCAAATGGTTTACCTATTATTTCAACTATATGTGGTGATATTACATACTTAATTGATGAAAATATTGGGATTCTTGTTGAAAAAAGTGATGTGAAATCGTTATCAGAAGCTATACTCAAAGTATCTTCGGGGGAATTTATTAAAAGTCAGAGTGCTGTAAATAATAAACTTTCCCAATTTAAATGGGATAATGTTATTTCTGAATATGAATCTATATATACTGGTATAATTGATAATAAGTAGACACAATATACTTTTTGCGGTTACAATACTTACTGCATTAATTTTGAGGGTATTTATTGGAAATATTTTCTTCGAAGCTCCTCAAAATGATGGTTTGCTATACAATGCTAACGCATTAGAAATAATTAATAAGCCAAACTGGATTATTAATCCGAGCGAGCAAAATGCAAGGGCCCCTGTCTACCCCTTTTTTCTTTCAATTATTTATTTAATATTTGGTGTTAATAATTTTACCGCAGTCATTTTTTTTCAAGCTATTCTCGGTGTACTTTCCTGTGTTTTCATATTCTATATTTCGAAGCACCTTTTCAATGAAAAAGTCGCTTTTCTATCTCTTACTATTTCAACACTTTATCTCCCTTATTTAAGATATACGGGGTCAATTCTGCGAGAAACAATGATATTTTTCTTTGTTGTCGCATCCATTTATTCATTACTGATTTATATCAAAAATCCAAAATCCTTTAAAGATTTAACTGTAGCCAGCTTATTTTATACACTTCTCATTCATACGGACCCAAGATATTTATTTTTTTTACCTCTGCTAATATTCGCTTATTGGCCATTTCAGATCAGTAGAGTCTTAATTAAAAAGTATTTTTATTACACGCTCCTTATAATTGTTATGTCCCTTCCTTGGTTAATTCGTAATTATATCGCTTATGATGGTTTAGTCGTGATCAGCAGTGTCTACTTAGATTTTAGATCAAATCATTCACGCCATGCTCAGTCTTTTATGGAAGATAGCATTAATCTTTCAAGTACTGAAAATTCGGTTCACTCAGCTAAGATTATTACCAATGAAGAAAGGTTATTAATTAAAAAAGGTTTGAATCCGCGAAATAGATCTTTAGCAGAAATAGAAGCCGTATTAGAAGATATTTATCCACCATCGAATTATTTGGAACGAAGATTGTTTATGCTCGGAGAATTCTTCAGAGTTACAAAATTTGAAGGAAACTTTTTCCCGTATCCAAGTGGAAAATTTGATGTTTGGTCTAACAAACATAATCTGGCCAATATATTTAGTTATGGAATAGTCCTAATTTTTACAGTTCTTGCACTTATGTATTTAGTTATTAAAAGAAAATGGCAATATCTGTACTTTATAATTCCAATTATTATCCAAGCAATATTACATACATTCGTCTGGAGTAGAGAGAGATACAGGCATCCGATAGAATTTTTATTCATAATATATGCCTCTTTCGGTATATATATTATTTACAGAATGCTTTTATCTAGGATTAAGAAAAAGCCATTTGACATTAAATATACGCCATTTTATGTTAGCTCAAAAATTATTAGTTAGCTATTCGTCAAAAATAATTAATCAATTCATCCAATTACCCGCTACAGTTGTAGTAGCTAGAGTAGCTGGACCCACGGTTATTGGGACAGTGGCTTTCGCTTTGGCCTATACAAATACGTTTAAATTCATTTCTGATTTAGGAATTGGGACAGCTCATATAAAATTGGTTTCAGAAGGGAAACATAATGAAGGTGCCCTTCTAGCTACAATGGTGAGAATAAAATTTCTCCTACTGATAATATTTGTTGTTTTTGTTTCAATAGTATTTATAATACAATATTATTTTATGAATTTGAATTTTGAAAGTAATGAACATGTTATTGTTATATTCCTTTCTTTGTCGGTTACTGTAATAGAACAACTTTATACTATTCCGAAAACTACATTCGCAGCCAAGGTTCAACAGGCTAGGCAAGATATACCTAATATGCTTTACAATCTGATCTTTCAGATTTTACGGCTTTCAGTAGTTTTAATAGGATTTGGTGCCATTGCAATCGTGAGTACTAAATTTATTGCCGCAATGATTGTGCTTTTCATCTACTATAAGCTATTCAGTACAAAAATTAATCTTAAGCTGTTCGATTCTCAAATTGCTCGAAAGTATTTTTCAATTTCAGGTCCTATAATCATTATAATGATTTGTCAAAGTGTAATTTATATGTCTGATAAAGTTATTCTTCAGTTTTTTACAAATTCTACAGAAGTGGGCATATATACAGCAGGGTTTAAGTTTGGTGGTTACATTCAAATGATTGGTAGTTCGATTGGGATACTATTTCTTCCTATATTTTCTAAAGCTTTTGTTGAGGATAAGATTGACGAGATCAATCATAAAATTAAGAAATTTGCTAGGTTTTCTTTCAATTTCATCTTACCGCTTGCACTTTTTATTGCAATTTTTTCTGACCAGATAATTCTTATTTTATTGGGCGCAGAGTATATAGGTTCAATACCGATTCTAGCGATCATTACTTTTTCAACTTTTTTAATGGTGAGTGCCACACCTTACGGAAATATAATTTCAGGGAGAGGAGAATTTAAAAACTTAGCATATTTTTATACTATTCAGCTATTTGTGTTTTTATTATTAGCGATCACTTTAGTTTATCCAGAATTTTTAAATCTAAAAGGTCTAGGATTATCGATGTCCATATTAATATCGAATGTTATTCTTGCACTTTGCTTCTTAATTTTTGCTAAAAAAATTGATAGTAGACTTGTTGTTGGTCACGGTTTATCATCATTTGTATTTGGGTTAGTTTATAGTTCTATATACTATATACTCTACGTCTTGTTTGGTGATGCATTAATTTACAAAATCTTTTTTGTAGTATTATTTTTCCCGCTATATTTTATTTTAAGTTATTATTTGAAAATTACAACTGAAGAGGATTACGTTAACTTCAAATTATTGTTTAATATTGGTAAAATAAAAAAATACATATCTGTTGAACTCCGAAGAGATAATGACGAAAAGTTATAAAATAATAAATATACTTAGCGCACCACCTTTATTTAAATCTATTGAGGGGATGAGCCTTTCTGAAATCATTCAAAGACATGTATTTGAATATCTTGAGATTGATGAAAATGTTAAATATGCTTTTTTCTTTTTCGAAGATTTTCATGTTTTAAATGCTAGCAGAACGATTAACTTAACTCGTGAATTTGAATTGGAATGCTGGCGTCCTTACGGAAGTGCGATAAATAAAATATATTCTAAAAGATTTAATGGAATTTTACATAGACTTTTCCCTAGTTCTTCTCACTATTTACCCGTATATGGTTCTTGGAGCTCATCCAGTAAAATGCTTCTAGAACTTAAAAAAGAAATTCGAAATTATAATATCTTAGTACATTTTCAGGATGGACATACTAAATTATTCACAAATTTCATTCATCAATTGAAGAAATATAATGTGCCGATTATTGTTAGCCATCAGAGCGGATCCTTTCCGATCTTCCATATTGACAAAATCTCAAAGTTCAAGCCATTTCATAAACTCTTTAAATTGTATCATCACAAGAATCAGGTCTCCGCTTATAAAAAATTGGATTGTTATTTTGCAGCCTCCTTTACAGAATATGACTATATGTTAAAGAAATTAAGAATGAAAAATGTATACTTTCAAAGAGATGGAATAAATTTCGATAAATTTTATCCTACTAAAGATAAAAGAGCACTTAGGGTGGAATTAAATCTCCCGATCGAATCAAAATTAATTCTATATGTTGGCAAATTTTATCGCACTAAAAGTGTTGATTGGCTTATAAAAAATTACTTTGAGTATAGGACGAAATTTCCTAACACGGACCTTGTCTTAATCGGAGGTGACGAGGATGATGAGTTTTATTCAATGGCAGTTAAGAGTGGTGCAATTGTTAGGACAAGGATGCCAAAAGAGAATATTGTAAAGTATATGCAGGCCTGCGATATTTACACTCTACCAACGCATGGTGCGGTAGTGCACAGCGGAGGCTTTGGAAATGCACCCATCGAAGCACTTGCATGCAATATTCCTGTTATATCCAATCATCTTATTCATTTCCCTGGTATTAAAACTGAACTAGATTCAATAGGAAAAACTATGTGGAATGAAGAGGAATTTGTATCTAATTTGGAATTCATGATAAAAAATTTATCTCAGTACAATAATTGTAGGGAAGTTGCGAGAAATTATTTTGACGAAGAACTTCTACAAAAATTTGTTATTGATAAATACAAACAATTGTTTAATAAATATTACAAGAAAGAACTATGATTAAAAACAAAACTATTTTTATTACCGGTGGTGCCGGTTTTATAGCAAATACTATAATTTCTAAGCTGATTGAGAATAATCAGATTATCATTTATGATAATTTTCACAGGGATACTTTTTCGAGCAGTCCATATTTCAAACACAAGAATGTTAAAGTGATTGAAGGGGATGTCTTGGATTTTAACCTCTTGGTTGAGAGTATGAAAGGAGTTGATTTAGTAATACATGCTGCCGGAATAGCGGGTATTGATACTGTTATTAAAAAGCCGACAGTTACTATGCGAGTGAATATGATTGGCACTGCAAATGCGCTTGAAGCTGCACGAATTAATAATATATCGGACAGATTCATTGATTTCTCTACTTCCGAAGTATTCGGGTCTATGGCATTTCAATCTGCAGAAGATGACAACACAGTCGCTGGCTCCGCTGGAGAAGCGAGATGGACCTACGCTGTTAGCAAACTTGCAGGTGAACATCTATCTTTCGCTTATCACAGGGAATTTGGATTACCCACTGTCTCAGTTAGACCATTTAATGTTTATGGTCCCGGACAGACAGGCGAGGGGGCCATTCAGGTATTTATTAAGAAAGCGCTGAAAAATGAAGATATTACAATACATGGAGATGGAACTCAGATAAGAGCTTGGTGCTATATTGATGATTTTGTTGATTGTTTAATGCGATGTCTTGATGAACCGAAAGCTATTGGTGAAAGCTTCAATATTGGCAATGCCCGAGCAATAACCACAATTCTAGGTCTCGCAGAAGCTGTGTGTAGAGTGTTAAAATCAGAATCAAAAATATTATTTGTTCCCCCTTTATCGGCTGATATTGCGCTAAGAATACCTAGTGTTATAAAATCAAAGAAAATATTGAAGTTTAAAGCAAAAGTTGATCTTGAAGAAGGTATTTTAAGAACCGCAGACTGGATAAAAAATAATTTAATTTGATTATCGGTAATAATTTATGATAAAACTTGCCAAACCATTTCTTTCCGAGAGTTCCATTCAAGCAGTAGTTGAAATCTTGAAATCGGGAAACTTAGTCCAGGGGAAATATGTACTAGAATTTGAAGAAGCTCTTGCTCAATATATCGGTGTAGATAATGTTATCCTTGTTTCAAATGGAACGGCTGCACTTCATCTGGCATTAGTTGCACTTGGAATCGGTCCCGGAGATGAAGTAATTGTACCTGCATTCACATATCCGGCTACAGCCAATGTTGTAGAATTGGTTGGAGCCAAACCAATCTTCGTTGATATTACTCTTGATGACTTTTGCATCGACACATCCCAAATCGAATCAAAGATAACTAGGAATACTAAAGCGATAATGCCGGTTCATGAATTTGGGCAAGCCGCGAAGATGGATGATATCACTAGTATAGCAAATAAATATGAATTGAAAATAGTCGAAGATGCAGCTTGCGCTTTAGGTACTCAATTCAAAGGCGACAAGGTAGGTTCTATTGGCGATTTAGGATGTTTCAGTTTCCATCCACGTAAGGCAATAACCACTGGTGAAGGTGGAGCAATTACAACAAAAAATAAATATTTAGCAGATAAAATTAGATCTTTGAGAAATCATGGAATTAATTATGATCAAAATAATATGAATTTTCTTTATGCTGGATTTAACTATAGGATGACTGAATTTCAAGCGGCTCTTGGATTGCATCAGCTTAATATTGTAAACGAATTAATTGATAAAAGAATTGAACAAGCAAATATATATAATAGCCTTCTAAATCAAATTGAATGGTTGCAAATACCCCAATCTTTTCTTGATAGGTATATGGTATATCAGACCTACCATATCTTAGTTGGTGATAAAATAAGTCGAGATAGTATTATTAAATATATGAAGCTGAATAGTATTGAAACCAATTTGGGTGCGCAAGCTGTTCACTTGCAGAATTATTATGTAAATAAGTATCATTTAAAAGATTCAGAGCTTCCAAATTCTACATCCGCTTATCATCAAGGTCTTGCCTTACCGATGGGGCATCATCTAGCAGTTAGTGAAATCAAATATATTTGTAATATTTTAACTAATTATAAAGTTTAAATCATATGATGGATCATTCCAAACAAAAATTATTCAGTTCTCATGGGAATGGAAAAGTATCTCGTAAGCTTTTAAAAGCAATTGGGGATAATGTTATAATTGAAGAAGGGGTCCTCATTTTCCACCCAGAAAAAATTGAGTTAGGAAATAATATTTACATAGGACATAAAACTATACTAAAAGGATATTACAAGAATTCCTTAGAAATCGCAGATGGTTGTTGGATAGGTCAGGGCTGTTATTTTCATAGTGCTGGAGGATTGTCGATTGGAAAATCTGTTGGCATTGGACCGTTCGTAAAAATATTGACTTCGCAGCATGATCCCAAAGATTTGGAAAAACCTGTCTTGCACGAAGAATTAGTATATAATTCGGTGGAAATTAAGGATGGCGCAGATATTGGAACCAGCTCCATTATTCTTCCTGGAGTGACTATAGGTGAAGGTGCTATTATTGGGGCAGGAGCAGTAGTGACTAAAAATGTACCCGACTTTGGAGTTGCTGTAGGCTGCCCTGCAAAAATAATTAAATATAGGACGAATACTTAATAATTAAAGTGCGAATATATCAAAATGTCGACAGAGCAAAAATATAAATACAAGATAATATGTCCAAGATGTGCTTCTGAAATAGAATATTTTAGCGATCAACTTAGATGCAAATCATGTTCCAATCATTATCCTATCGTGGATGGAATACCCATTTTGATAGAGGAGACTAAAAGTATATTTAGGAAATCAGATTTCACAAAGAAAGAAGATACCACATTTAATTCCAGCGAGCGAAAAATCTTCACTCTCGCAAGAAAAATACTACCGTCGATTACCAACAATGTTAAAGGAAAAAATAACTTTAAGAGATTTTATAAGGAAATAAAAGATTTTAATGAAAGACCAAAAATACTTGTAGTTGGTGGTAGCATATTAACACCTGGAATGGAACCACTATTAGCAGATCAGGATGTTGAATTAATTGAAACGGATGTAGCATTTGGGCCTCGCACTAAGATAATAGCGGATGGACATAGTTTGCCTTTTGTTGATAATTATTTTGACGGTGTAATCGTAAATGCAGTACTGGAGCATGTGTTAGATCCATATTTAGTTGTTAGTGAAATTTATAGAGTTATGAAAATTTCAGGTATCGTCTATGCCAGCACACCTTTCATGCAGCAATCTCATATGGCGCCATATGATTTTACTAGATTTACTTATTTAGGTCATAGAAGGTTGTTTCGAAAATTTATAACAATTGATGATGGACCATCATGTGGACCTGGAACTGCTCTGGCATGGAGCTATACTTTCTTTTTAGCAAGTTTTACCAATAATAAAACTATAAGATATTTATTAATCGCATTTGGGCATATCACCTCCTTTTTTCTAAAGTATTTTGATTATTTATTGATAAATAAAAAGGGTGCATATGATAATTCATCAAGTTATTATTTTATTGGAAAAAAGGTGACTGAGGCTATAAGTGATCATGAATTGCTGACCTTTTATAAGGGGGCATGGTAAAGTTTTGAAACAATTTATTGTAAAGTATAGCCGATATATTAAAATATTTATATCGATATGTTTATTACTTTACATTGGCAAAAGTCTTGAATTATCATCGATTTTTGAATTATTAAAGCGTATTGATTCTAAAATAATTTCCTTATTTGCGATAATTATTTTGGCAAATTATTTTATAGCTGCATTCAAATGGAGATTCTTACTCAATTCGCAACAAATAAGTTACAACTATTTATATCTTTTGAAAATCACTTGGATAGGTTCATTCTACAATCAATTTCTGCCCGGCCGAATTGGTGGTGATGCTGTTAAAGTAATGTATTTATTGAGCGATAATAATATTTCAAAAGAAAAGGCAACCGTTTCGATATTTATCGATCGTATTTATAATCTTCTAGGACTGTTTGTCTTGGTGCTTGTAGGTTACTATTTAAGTCTTTCATCTGAAGTTCTGCAGACCAAATTAATAGTCGAGTTAATATTACTGCTGACCATAGTATTCATATTAGTGTGTGCTTTTTTGAAAATATTGAAAAATAGAATTTCTTCACAAAATAAAATCTTAAAAAAGATTCAAAAGTATGCGAATTATTTTTCCGAATACTTTGAAATGAATGTACAATCAATTCTACTTTTATTTTATGCTTTACTATACGATTTTGTAGTTATACTCACAATATTTCTTCTTGCAATATCGCTAGGAGTCGAAATCGATTTAATAGAATATATTTTTTATGTCCCACTGATATTCTTTATTACATTGCTACCAATTTCTTTTGGTGGGCTAGGTATCCGCGAAGGTGGATTTGTCTATTTCTTTTCAATTTTTTCTGTCAGTAATGAAATTGCGGTTTCGGTATCCTTATTGCTCTATTTTTCTGTAATGCTAAGTTCGCTACCCGGATTTTTTCTCCAATTTAAATCAATTAAAACTCATTGAATTGTAACCATCCTAGATTAATTATTAAGAGATTTTGATTGAACTTATTATTAATTATTGATAGTCTCAATATTGGAGGAAAAGAAAAGCAACTTTTTGAATTAGTGATTGGATTACCAAAAAATTATAATATCTATGTAATAACTTTTAATAAAAACAATTACTATAAAGGTATTAATGTTCATGTTAAAAACATAGTAGTTTATGAAAAGAATAGAAAATCTGTATCCTATATATTATATCTTATAAAATATATTAATAAACATAAAATTGACATTGTACATACGTGGGACGTAGTATCTGCTATCTTCTCAGGTTTAGCTTCTATTTTCACTAAAATTCCTCATATTAATGGTTCAATTAGAGGGAGTGCTGCTGTTCCATTATTAAGTAAAAGGTATTTACTCAATCACATCAGCTATTTGGTTTCTAATATTGTTGTTGCAAATTCTAAAGCTGGGTTAAAATCAATAAAAAAAAGTAATAACCAAAAATATCGATATATATATAACGGAATAAAAATAAATAATTCTCCTTCAGGATTTTCGCAACAAAAAATTAATCAATATGGACTAAAGGATAAATTTATTGTAGGAATGGTCGCCAATTTTAGAAATGGCAAGGATTATGATACATTTATCAAAGCAGCCGTTGCTCTAGTTCATAAATACGAAGATATAGTATTTATCGCCATTGGAGATGGTGAATCATTTGAGCGTATTGTAAATTCCGTTGAATTTCATCTGAGAAAGCGCATAATATTCCTTGGCAAAATAGAGCAACCGATTGACTTTATTCATAGCTTTGATATTGGTGTAATGATGTCAAGCAAAAATTCACTTCACGGTGAGGGAATTTCTAATTCAATAATGGAATATATGAGTATGGGGAGAGCTGTGATTGCGACTGAAAGCGGCGGTAATAATGAATTAGTAAAAGATCGATATAATGGAATTATTGTTCCAGAAAAGGATTGTCGTGAATTAATACTTGCCATTTTACGGCTACGTAACAATCCAAAATTGCTCAAGGAATACGGTAAAAACAGTTACAAGAAAATTAGTCGAGAATTCTCGAATGAACAAATGGTCGCAAATTACAATGATTTGTATCTGGAGTGCGTTAAGTAGAAATATTTATGACAATTTTGAATAAAACGAATTGGGTAATTACTAATATTGAAACGGATAGAAAACCGAATAAAAAATATAAATCATTCGA
This sequence comes from Saprospiraceae bacterium, assembly GCA_021739805.1. Next base: position 11,452 of record JAIPBB010000060.1, read on the forward strand.
CCTATATTACTCCGAAGACCTTCAAATATTCGAGAACAATGATATTCTTTTTATTATTGAAGGATACATACTTCCAAGACTAGAATTCAATAAAGAATTTGTTAGATTCACTCAATCTGCGCTATTGGCTAAAATATATGCCGAATTAGGCGATCGTTTTTATTTGAAAATCAAAGGTGTGTATAATATTATTATTATCGATGGTGAAAAAATTTCCATTTTTAATGATATACATAGTCTAAAAAAATTCTTCATTTACGAAAATGATCGAAAATATTTTATTAGTAATAGTCTGAAAAGTATTGCTCACAATATAGAATTAACTCCCTCGATTGAAAATATTGTCTCTTTTGCTTTATTAAACCATTTTGTTAATGGAATGACGCTTTTTGCCGGTGTTAATTACAGTAAACCCGCTTCAAAAGTAACAATTACAAGTGATTCAAGTATTACTTATGACAATTATTGGCTACCTACTGATTTATTTTTTACCAATTTTTCCGATGACACGATAGGGGATTTAGCAAATCATTGGAAGAGGTTAATATGTGGTTACCATGAATTTATCAGACCTACAGGCACTTCAATCACGCTTACGGGTGGTAATGATAGTCGTATGGTATTATCTGGTTTACTTTCCAATAACATCACCCCAAATTCATTTACATTTGGGGACCCAGAATCTGCAGATGCAAGTATTTCTAAGGAAATTGCAGCTGATTTAAGACTAAATCATAATACTTATTTTGTTAACAACCCAAGTTGTGAATGGTTCGAAACGAAGTGTAGACTAATCGTCCAATATGGGAATTCCCTGATTAATATCCATCGTGCACATAGACTAGAAGCTGCAGAAAATGAGGCTGTAAGTAATCCTGAATCTGAAATGCTTTTTACGGGTCTCGTTGGTGGAGAATACTTAAAAGAACCTAAGTATAATGATCTTACAATTCCAAAATTGTTTTCACAATTAAATAAAATAAATGGTAGAAAGAGAAAAGAAGAGCTAATTAAAAAACTCTTACTTAAAAAAGGTTTAGAAATTGATAATATTAATATCGCATTGATATTGGATACAATTGAACCCATAATCGCTGATTATAGGTCTCATAGCAAGCGACAGCAAAAATTTATACACACATTCAACTATTATTCTTCAGTACATCATACTCAAGATCCCAGTTTGTTTAGTCTTCATATAAAATATATTATAAATCCTTTTATGGATATCGATTTTTTAGAAAAAATAGCATCATCCAAAGATTGGTATCCCAATAAAAATAAATTTTCGATTTCATCGGTTAATAACTCTTATCTGTTAGCCAAAATTACCCATACTCTAGACCCACGACTTTCAAAACATTTTTACGCAAAAAAAGGTAGTTACACCGGGGAAGAGATTGTGAATCAACCATTTTTGCATAATCTAAAACGAATTATTAGGCTTGTTCTAGGGCAAAAAAGAAGATACAAGCAGAATTTCCCTCTTGGCTTGTGGTTATATGATTATTGTAGCAAAGAATTGTCTCATTTGCATCCTGAGGTTCTCAAATTGTTCAAAAAAAAATTCTTGCTAAGTAACCTTGAGTCTTTAAAATCTATAAAGGTTGAGGCAGAATGGAAAATAGTTACAAATGCTATCAACATATCTCTTAATTTAAAGAATTTTCACAATGCCTAAAATTGCAATATTAGCAAATGAATTGGAAGATGATCATATTTATTGGGTGAAAGCAATAAATGAATTCTCAAATCGGTTAAGTTACAATATTATTAAACTAACTCATGCTGATTGGCTAGATCAATTAACTAATGAAAAATATGATTTGCTCCTGGCAAAACCGCCGGGACTTACAGCAAAGTTTAAACAACTTTATGATGAAAGAATACATATTTTAGAGCATGCATTGAATATCCCAATATATCCTTCGCCACTAGAAATATATATATATGAGAATAAGCGGTATTTTTATTCATGGATGGAAGCTAATAATTTACCACATGCTAGAACAAGAATATTTTACGACCAAAAAGAAGCAATGAATTACATAGCTAAGGTTGATTTTCCTATAGTTGGGAAGACAAATATAGGAGCTTCAGGAAGTGGTGTTAAAGTAATAAATAATTTAAATGATGCGCATAATTATATAAATCAGGCATTCACCAAAAAAGGAGTTTCTAAACGCTGGGGACCTAATTTTTCGAAAGGTGGACTAATTAGAAGAGGTGCTAAATATTTTGTGAACCCTTCAGAAATTAAGAATAAAGTAAGCATATATAAGAGTCAAAAATCAGATTCACAAAACGGTTTTGTGATTTTTCAACAATTTATACCGCATGATTTTGAATGGCGAATAGTTGCTATCGGGGATTCCTATTTCGCTCATAAAAAACTTAAAATTGGTGAAAAGGCGAGTGGTTCAACTTTAAAAAACTATGACAATCCACCTAGTTATTTGTTTACATTCGCTCGAGAAATAATGGAAAAATTCCATTTAACTTCGCAAGCAATCGATGTTTTTGAAGATGTTGATGGACGTATATTAATTAACGAAATGCAGTGCATTTTTGGACAGTCGGATCAGTATCAGATGTTGGTTGACGGAAAGAGAGGGAGATACAAATTTATAGATCAATTGTGGGTATTTGAAGAAGGTGAATTTAACCGAAATTCGTCTTTTAATCTTCGGCTTGAAAGTGCTTTTAAATTAATCTCTGATAAATGATGAAGATTTTATTTGTTTGTTCAGGGAATAATAAGTTTGGCATATCCCCAATTGTTAATAATCAAGCAGAATCATTAAAAAAAAATGGCGTTGATTTAGACATCCATGCTATTAAAGGAAAGGGTTTTACTGGTTATTTAAAATCTGTATCTGGAATTCGACACAAATTAAAATCTAATGATTATGATCTGATTCATGCACATTATTCACTTTCTGCAATAGCAGTTACAATTTCTTTTCCGAGAAAACCGATTGTGGTTTCGTTGATGGGAAGTGACTCAAAGATGAGTTTTTTTTGGCTTACTATAATCCGTTTTTGCTATGTATTTAAAATTTGGGGAAGGGTAGTTGTTAAATCATCCGAGATGCAAAAATCTTTAAAATTACCCAAAACGATTCAGCTTCCGAACGGAGTAGATCTCGAGAAATTTGATGTAGTACAAAAAGAGGTAGCTAAGAAAAATCTTGGGTTATCACCGGACAAGAATTATATTTTATTTTTGTCGAATCCTTCTAGATATGAAAAGAACTATCAGCTTGCAGAAGATGCGGTTAGTCTAATTAAAAAAAACTCAGCTGAATTAATAACAGTTTTTAATAAAGAGCATTCGCAGGTTAGAAATTATTTGTATGCAGTTGACCTACTACTATTAACATCCCTCTGGGAGGGTTCTCCAAATGCAGTAAAAGAAGCAATGTGTTGCAATTTACCCGTGGTGGCTACTGATGTTGGTGATGTCAAATGGTTGTTTGGGGACATGCCCGGTTATTATTTGTCCTCCTTTCGTCCAGAAGATATGTGTGAACTCATTGACGCTGCCTTAATTTTTGCAAAAAAAAATGGACGAACTGAAGGTAGAACTAGAATCTTGGAGTTAGGATTGGATTCACAATCAATTGCTACTCGATTAATCAATTTATATAAGGAAGTGCTAAAAGAAGCAGTGTAATAATAATATCATTGACCTAATTGACAAAAAAAAATGTATATAATAACAGACCCTCATAAGCTCGATTTAATGGAATTAGAAACTTTTGTCTATAATCATCCACATGCCAACTTTTTTCAATCGACTAAAGCATACAATTATTTTAGTAGTATAAAAAATCATAGTTCAATTCTGATTGTTGCTAGAAATCAGCACGAAATAATCGGGAGTTTGCTAGCTGTATTAATTAAAGAGGGTCGCGGTCTTAAAGGGCACCTGTCTAAGCGCTGCATAATTTGGGGTGGCCCACTAGTTAAAAATGATGACGATTTTGTATATCGCAAATTATTAATTTCACTAAACAAGTTGGTTGAAAACAAAGCTATTTACACTGAATTCAGAAACCTCAACAATATCTCGAGCAATAGTGAAGCATTTTTTGATAATGGTTATATATTTAGTGAGCATCTCAATTATATCGTACCCATAGACAATTTAGAAAAAACTAAGTCGAATTTTAGTAAGAGCAAGAAACGACAGATTAGTAAAAGTTTGAATGCAGGTGCGATAATAATTGAAGGAAATAGTGAAACGCAAATTGCAGAATTCTACCAAATATTATCAGATCTTTACAAAAATAAAGTTGGTAAGCCAATACCAAATTTTAAATTATTTACAAATTTCTTAACTGACAAGGATTTGGGGAAATATTTCTTGATATTGTATGACTCAAAGATTGTTGGTGGGATAATGTGTCCGATATACAAAGATACTATTTATGAATGGTATATTTGTGGTTTAGATGGAGTATTCGATAATCTTTTCCCCAGTGTGCTAGCGACATATGCCCCGATTGAATATGCTGCCCGTAATAGTCTTAATTATTTCGATTTTATGGGTGCTGGCAAGCCAAACGAAGATTATGGTGTTCGCGAATTCAAATCAAAGTTTGGAGGGGATTTAGTTAATTTTGGTCGGTTTAAAAGAATTAATAGTTCTCTTAAATATAAATTAGGGGAGTTAGGAGTCAAAATATTAGGAATGATCTCAAGATGAAACTCTTAATTGATATCGGTCATCCCGCTCATGTTCATCTATTTAAAAATCTTGCATTTGATATGCAAAAGAACGGGCATGATGTACTATTTACTTGCAGGGATAAAGAATATGAAATATTTTTACTAAAAAAGTATGGATTTAATTATAAGTCATTTGGTAGAAAATATACATCTAAAGTTGGAAAAATCTGGGGTTTGATTGAGTTCAATTTAAAAGAATATTTATCGGCAATTAAATTTAAACCTGATATTTTTATTAGCCACGGCTCAATATACGCTGCTCATACAGCCTTTCTTCTGCGAAAGCCCCACATATCTCTTGAAGACACGTTTAATTTTGAACAGATTAGATTATACCGACCTTTTACAAAAGTAGTCCTTACAGGAGATTATGATCATCCTCTACAAAGTTACAAAGTCATACGATATTCTGGATACCATGAACTTGCATATCTACATCCAAATTACTTTAAAATTAGAAGTGACCTAAATCTTCCTTCGAAATATATATTAATTCGTTTTGTATCATGGAATGCTTCTCATGATTATGGACATAAAGGAATATCATATTCTAATAAAATCAAACTAGTACAAGAATTAGCTCTAAAAAATAATATAATAATCTCCTCAGAGAGTAAATTGCCCGATGAGTTATTAAAGTATCAGTATAACTTCCAACCTGATGAAATGCACCACATTATCGGTAATTCAGAACTAGTTTTTGGCGAAAGCAGTACTATGGTTTCAGAAGCAGCAGTTCTAGGTGTTCCAGGAATATATATAGATAATACGGGAAGATTTTATACAAAGGAATTAGAAAACAAGTATGGGATGGTTTTTAATTTTACAGAATCTGAATCTGATTTTTTACTGGCAGTTGAAAAAGCAAAAGAATTACTTGATAATCCAGGTCTCAAATCTGAATGGAAAGTCAAGCAAAAAAAAATGTTAGCAGATAAAATCGATGTTACTGCTTTTCTATTGTGGTTTGTGGAAAATTTCCCAGAAAGTTATATCGTCATGAAAAAAAATATTAATTATCAGTTAATCTTTAAATGAGGATGGAATGAGAAATAAAATTGGTTTGCCAATTGCTAAGTACCCAGCAATAAAAATATTAATGAATCATTCAGTAGTTAAAAAAAAAATGGGATTTAATCCTACTTTATTTTCGCTCCCAGTTACACTCCTTTCAAAAATATATGGTTTTCCTCCACCACCATTCCGAACTTCAAGACCTAGATTAAACTCGGAAAATTTCATTGTACAAAAAGCACTGGAAAAACCAATCAAAAAATTTTTAGAATTTGGAAGTGGATTTGGAAATATTGCATTGACAATTTCAAATTTATCCAAGGCTAAAGGGACCTGTATTGATATGGACGAAGAGGACATATCAGTTCTTAACAAACTTGCTAGTATAGCAAATTTGGATTGCAGGGGTGAGGTTGGTAATATCTTAAATATGAAATTTGATAAGGGCACATTCGACCTAATTTATAGTTTGGAAGTCCTTGAACATATTGAAGATATAAGATTATTATTAGTATTGTCTAATGAGTGGTTATCTCCCGGTGGTCGTTTTATATTCCAGACCCCATTTCATTTTGAGATAATGGCCGATGAGACGGAACATGAGTTCGGTCATGTTCGGAATGGTTTTAATGAATCTGAGTTTGAAAAATATAATAAAGCTTTGTTCTCATTTGAGTTTCTTCGTTTTGAAACAAGATCAGATAGTTGCAAATTCTGTAGTCAGGCGAAAGAAGGTAGTCACCCACTCAAGTTAATTGGTATCGGAACAAAAAAATAAATTGGATTTTACTAAATCTACTTACAAATCGTTTCTGGGTGAACTTCAAAAACGAGGATATTTTTTCGCTTCTTTAGAATCATATCTTAAGAATGAGCACTCAAAAGTATTTTCTTCTACGCATCCTAATTCAATTATTCGCCACGACGTCGACCGCCTCCCTCAAAACTCACTTAAACTTGCTCAGATAGAAAATTCATTTGGTATCAAAGGTACTTATTATTTCCGTGTCGTTCCCGAAAGCTATGATTTAGAAATAATGCAAAAAATTGCAAATTTGGGGCATGAGATAGGGTATCACTATGAAGATGTAGACCTAGTATTTAGGAAGATAAAAGATAAAAGACAAAAGATAAAAAAGGATGAGTTGATCGATTTGGCGTATGAGAGTTTTTGTAAGCATTTAGAGACTTTTCGTAAAAATTATGATATAAAAACTATTTGTATGCATGGATCGCCTCGTGCTAAGTATGATAATAAAATAATATGGGAGAAGTATAATTATAAAGAACTGGGTTTGATTGGGGAACCTTATTACGACATAGACTTTAATGAGTTTGCATATTTTACAGATACTGGGAGGAGATGGAATGGAAACAATGTTAGTGTGAGGGATAAAGTAAAATCTAAATATGATTTCAACTTTAAGACGACTCAGCAAATAATTGATAATATAGATCAATTACCCGATAAAGTAATGTTTACAATTCATCCGGAGAGATGGCACGATAATCCTTTACTTTGGACAAAAGAATTGATATTTCAGAATATCAAAAATGTGGTTAAGAGAGTGATGATTAAGAATAAAGATAAAAGTAAAAAGATTAAAGTAGTTTAAAAGATTATAAAATAGGTTATCGTTAGGATGCATGGTGATTTACACAAACGACTCTTCAATTTTGCAGTAAGAGTGTTTAAATATTTACCTAATCTACCAATCACTCCCGAATTTAAAATTATAAGATATCAATTGGCGAAATGTTCTTCTTCATCGGGTGCCAATTATGAGGAGTCACAAGCTGGGTCTTCCAGAGCAGATTTTAACAATAAAGTAAGAATATCTCTCCGTGAAATGCGGGAGTCCAATTATTGGTTACGAATAATAAAAGCGACTTTGACAAAGGCAAAAATCAATGAAGAATTGGAATACTTGATCAATGAATCCGCCGAATTGAAAAAAATATTAGGTTCGATTGTCACCAAGACCAGAACTGCAAATAAATGAACAGACATCCATTATTTTCTTTGATCTTTTTCCGTTACTCCTTTTACTTTCAAGTTGCTATCCATCGAACTCAATTTTAGAGTGATCTTAGACATTTGCTATTCTATATCGTATCTTTACTTTCGATTAGTCAAAAATAAACTATCGAGCTAAAAAATAGAAACGTACACATTGACATA
>JAIPBB010000061.1 GCA_021739805.1 Saprospiraceae bacterium
GAGAAGCTTGCATCTTTATTTGCATCATTAATTGACAAAGAATTTTCAATTAACACATTCCAATATTTAGAGCAATTGTTTGAATCGGTAGCAATTACCTTGTATAAACCGGGACATAAATTAGAAGCAACCGGGGTTGTTTGGGCTAATGAGTCGTTCCATAAATATGTGTATGGAGGAACGCCGCCACTAACTGTTGTTGTTGCCTCACCTGAGCAATTGCCATATAAATCATTGATATGTGAAATACTAACAATTATAAAAGGAGGTTGATTAACAATAGCAGTGTCTTTAATAAGGCATCCATAGGAATCGGTAACGCTAACATAATATGTTCCTTGGCCAACTCCAATTAAATTCTGACCAGAATGCCCGTTCGACCATTTGTATGTATAAGGAGATAATCCCCCTGAAACACTTAAATTAATTTTGCCATCAGCACCAAAATAACATTTAACATCAGTTTCAGTTACTGAACTAATTAAGGATAAAGCAGGCTGAGTTATTATAACAGAATCAGTTATAGATGTATTCGCATTATCAGTAACAGTATAAACATAAGTTCCAGCAACTAAATTCTGAGCACTTTCTGTAGTATCTCCATTCGACCATGAAATAGTATATGGGTAGTTTCCGCAAGAAATTGTTAATTCAATTTCACCATCATTTCCATTGCGACATCTAACATTCTGGCTATTGCTAATAACACTTAAAGAGCCTGGCTTTATTACTATTTCTGATGAATAAGGGATATAATTATGTTGAGATAGAGTTAATATAGCTGTTGTTCCTTGAAATCCAATTAACGGAATTGAACCGCTTCCATTTACTAATTGGGTTTTCCCAACTAACACATTATTAGCTACCAAAGTTGCAATAGCATTGGGACATGAACTATTTGTTATAGCAAATGAGCTTGCATCGCAATCAATGCTATCGTTATGCGATGCTGTAATTTGTGTAGGTTTTGCTGTCCACATTTGCATTGCAGGGTCACCAAAATAGTGGAATAGCTGATGTTGATAAATTCTATAAGTGTAATCACCCCAAGTTGAAACCATCCTGATTAATCCCTGGTTTAACACATCTCCCATGGTGTAAATATCGGTATGAGAATTTAAGTTAGGGCTTCCGATTCCACCACTACCAAAATTAGCTATTAAGCCGGGGTTTGACCAAATAGCATCAAACATCCCAACTGTTAATGCATCATTATAACCACTCATACTAAAATATGAAGCTGCAAAAACACCCACAGCCCCACTATTTGCTTTTCTATGAAATTTCTCAGCAAAACATTCATTCAAAGTGAATTCACCAGTGTGGCAATTTATGCTGAACACAACCGGAAGTTTTTCACCATTAGAAAGGCTGTTAATATCGCTTGTAACAAAACGTGGACGTGACCATCCGGAACCACCTGAAAAACCATGGTCTCTGTGAAGGACATAAAATTTACCGGTATTTATGCTGCTGGCAATTTGACTAGCTCCGCTGTTCCAGGGAAACCCATTTGTTTTCGACAATACTGAGGGCAAAGCTTGTCCATTTGAATAATAAGACGAATTATAGTACTGTGGATAAACCGAATTGTCGGTATAATAAATTCTTTGTACATCATATCCTCTGCCAAGAACATAATCTCGTATTTCTTCACTTGTATGTAAAAATCTTCTATCTGCATAACCATTATTGTCATCGTCCTGAAATTGTGCACAATTAACACCATTTTGGTAAAATGCAGAGTCAGAAACAGGATTTCTTTCATAATTAATCATTTTCAAAACTACTGTCATAGCTTGGCTTGCAGATGAAACAGAAATTCTGCCTTTTGCCATATCAGGAATATAATCAGACCCGCCGTCCATACATGCGTAATAAAGGTCTGTACCAAAACTTTGAGGGCTTGAACCAGCGGGAGGTGATAAATATAGCTCAGCAGGAACATCCCCATGGTCGCCTATGATTACGAAATAGTCAGGTTTTGGTGTCCATGCATGATATCTTGTGTGAATGGCTGATTTAACAGTAGCTGCAGTCCAATTTGAAGCAGATACAATCTCGGTTGAATAACCCAAATATCGCTTCCATTTAGCTAAAGAATCAGCAGCAGCGGCATATTCAGAATGAGTAATTATTATATAATTTTTTCCATTTTCAGATTTGCTTCCTTTTGAATTCAATTCTTTATGTTCAATAGCCTGTTTGATTCCCTTTGAATTCAGAACATAATTTGCATAATTATTCAGGAAATGTTCAGTATGTTTTTCTTCTTCTACAAATTTAGAACCACCTGAAAATTCTACTTCAAATTTAATTTTCGAGAAAACAGTAATTTGTTTTTTAGCAGGATTATATTGAACGGGATTTACCTGTACTACAGCAACTGACATTCCTCTAATCTGCATTATCTCGATGATATTCACTATATTTGAAGGATAATTAAGGTTTGATTTATAGAAGTTTTCATCTATTTCGAATTGTGGCTCAGGTGCTCCATGTGTGTCAACAGCAGGTTGTAATGCAGGATGGATCAAATAATTATTTTCTTTTTTGTACTCAACATCAATTATTTTAATAGTTGCTTTTGCTCCTAAAGGAATAGCAATTAAATCATTATGTGTAGGAATAGCGGGTTTTCCAACTTCAGAAGTATATCCAAATCCTTCTATATGTAAAAACTGGTAAGTTGTTTTGTCAACAATGGTGTTACTAGCAAAAGCTCCATTAAAATTATATTCAATTTCAATCCCATTTAAACCATTATCAACAATACTTCTTACAGGCATTGAGCTTGAATTTTCTAAAGTATTGTTGGTGAATGAAATAAATGAGTTTTGAGAAAAAGCAAAATTGAAAAGTAGAGTAAAAGTTATAATAAGTATTTTTTTCATGTGTTAAGTTAAAATAAAGGTTAAAAACGATATTTGTAAAATCGCCGCAAGATAAAAATTTTTTACCAAACATCTACATATTTAAATTGGTAGTTTATAGAATTGTAATTATAAATACAAATTTTGTAATTTTGCCGAATGGAAACAGTATTAAGTGGAATAAGACCTACAGGCAATCTTCACCTTGGAAATTACTTTGGTGCAGTTAAGAATTTTGTAAAAATGCAAGAAGAAAATAATTGTTATTTTTTCATAGCAGATTATCATTCTCTCACCACGCATCCAACCCCCGAAAATCTTCATCAAAATGTTAAAAGTGTTTTGGTGGATTATTTAGCATCCGGTCTTGACCCCGAAAAAGCTACAATTTATGTTCAAAGTGACCTTCCTGAAACAGCAGAGCTTTATTTGTTGTTGAATATGAATGCTTACCTGGGAGAGCTTGAAAGAGTTCCTTCGTTTAAGGAAAAAATAAGAACACAACCTGAAAATGTTAATGCCGGTTTGTTAACATATCCAACTTTAATGGCAGCGGATATTATAATTCATAGAGCAACTAAAGTACCCGTGGGCAAAGATCAGGGACAGCATCTTGAACTAACCAGAACATTTGCCAGAAGGTTTAATCGTATGTATAATGTTGATTATTTCCCTGAACCGATTGCTTATAATTTTGGTGAAAACCTAATAAAAATTCCCGGGCTTGACGGAAGTGGAAAAATGAGTAAAACTGAATCTCCCGGAAGTGCAATTTACTTATCTGACGATGCTAATACTATCAGAAAAAAAGTAATGAGAGCTGTTACCGATAGCGGTCCAACTATTGAAAATCAAACAAAGCCAGAACCAATAGAAAATCTGTTTACAATAATGAAAGCAGTTTCAAGCATAGACACATATGAGCATTTCAATAATTTGTATAATTCCTGCCAAATACGATACGGAGACTTAAAAAAACAAATAGCTGAAGATATTGTGATTTTTCTTCAACCGATTACAGAAAGGATGATGGAATTGTCCGCCAATAATGATTATTTACGGAAAGTAGTTGGTTTAGGTGCCGAAAAAGCACGAATCAGTGCTCGTCAAACTATTAAAGATGTCAGAGAAATTATTGGTTTTAGAAGTTTTTAATTTATTCTATTTTATTTTTTTGATAAATTTGACAATACTTTTAAAAAAAAACTTAATTGACAGTTAAATGAAGACACAAAGCACATCATCCATGATTACCGAATGGATACTTAAATTTGCAATAATTCTATTTGTTTTTAAAATCTTTTATCACACCCCGGGAGAGTCCTTTTTTGATAGTAAATTTATAAGCGGTTTAGTTGGTGTATTGAAACTTGTGACATTCTTTACTATAAGTATGGGAGTACTGGTTTTTAAAAAGGATACATTTAAAGTTATTGGTTTTATAATCATATTTTTAGGTAGCTTTTATTTTACACTCCAAATACTTTCTGATGGCTTTATAAGCTTCAAATATATGGAGTATATTCTTCTTATGGCGATCGCTATATATAATCTTGTTAGAATATCTAAATCAAAAAAACGAGATAGAAATAGATCATTAAAAAGTTAAATCCTATTTTAATAAGTTTTTCTTTTATCATAACGTATATTTGCCAAAAATTTACTGACAATTTTTTCACAAAAGCTTTGTAATAAGAATATATATGGAAAGGGTAATATTAATTGGCTTAATAACCCAAAAACAAGATAAAGCACAAATAAGCGAATACTTAGATGAGCTTAAGTTTTTGGTGGATACAGCCGGTGGAATTGTTATAAATCTATTTAGTCAAAATTTAGAACATCCCGACCCTAAAACATTTATTGGCTCAGGTAAGCTTGACGAGATTAAATTGTATATTGATCAGAACAATATTGATATTGCTGTTTTTGATGATGAGTTATCTCCATCGCAGCTAAGAAATATTGAAAAAATTCTCGAAATACAAATTCTCGACAGGACAAATTTAATCCTTGATATTTTTGCTAAAAGAGCCAGAACTGCACATGCAAAAACACAGGTAGAACTAGCTCAATACCAATATTTATTACCCAGGCTTACAAGAATGTGGACTCACTTAAAAAGGCAAAAAGGGGGAATGGGAATGAGGGGACCGGGCGAAACCGAAATTGAAACTGATAGAAGAATAATTAGAGATAAAATCTCTTTATTAAAAAAGAAATTAATAGATATCGACAAGCAAAAAGCAACTCAGCGTAAGAACAGAGGTAAATTAGTTAGAATTGCTCTTGTTGGTTATACAAATGTTGGGAAATCAACAATAATGAATTTGCTTAGCAAGTCTGAAGTTTTTGCTGAAAACAAACTATTTGCAACATTAGACACAACAGTAAGAAAGGTTGTGATAGAAAATCTTCCATTTTTGCTAACCGATACTGTTGGGTTTATAAGAAAATTGCCTCATGGTCTTATCGAATCTTTTAAATCAACTCTTGATGAAGTCAGAGAAGCAGATATTTTAATACACATTGTTGATGTTTCACATCAAAATTTTGAAGAACAGATTACTATCGTTGAGCAAACCTTAAGCGAAATTGGAGCATCTGACAAACTCACATTCCTGGTTTTCAATAAAATTGATAAATACACAAATAGTGATGCTTTTCAAAAAGACTTTCACATTTTTCCTCGAAACGAAGAAAATCTTCTGGAATTAAAAAGAACATGGATGGCAAAACTAATATCTCCTTGTGTTTTTATTTCTGCTAAAGAAAAACAAAATATAATTGAGTTTAAAGAAATAATTTATAGAGAAGCACTCGAAATCCACAAAAAAAGATTTCCGTACAATGATTTTCTATATGACATTGACAATGTGGATGATAACTAAAAGATTTGACAAATATTCAATAATGCTCTAATTTCGAGGGCATTTTGAAACATTTTAATTAATTTTGATAAATTCGCAGCCTTGACTAAAAAACTTTTACTTTATGATGAATATCCTAATTGCTGGTGACGGAGAAGTTGGTTTTCATTTGGCAAAAATGCTTTCAGATGAAAATCACAACATTACGATTGTTGATTCTAAACAAGAATTACTAAGCCTGCTAGAATCTCATACTGATATTATGACAATACCGGGAGATTCAACATCCATTTCTTTGTTAGAGAGTGCAAATGTAAAAAAAGCCGATCTTTTAATTTCTGTGATGCATGATGAAAACATTAATATTGTTACATCGATTTTAGGCAAAAAACTAGGTGCAAAACGAACTATTGCCAGGGTTAATAATCCGGAATTTCTAACAGAACAAAATAAGAAAATATTTTATAGTTTAGGAATTGATTCTATTGTTAGCCCTGAAGGAATTGCCACAAAAGAGATTGTTAAACTTTTGCAACAATCAGCTGCAACTGAAATCTTCGATTTTTCTAAAGGGAAACTTTCATTGTTTCTTATTAAACTGGATGAAAAAGCACAGGTAATTAATAAAACATTAAAAGAAATTGCTGCTGAAAATTTGAATTTAAATTTCAGAGCAGTTGCTATCCATCGAAATGGCAAAACCATAATTCCAACCGGTGACAATAAATTTCTTACAAATGATTTAGCTTACGTTATCACCAAGCCTGATGGAATTGATCACTTAATGAAGTTAGGTGGCAAAACAAAAATTGACATTAATAGTGTAATGATTATCGGTGGCGGTAGGATTGGACGAATGACAGCAAAAACTCTTGAAAAAGACCTGAATATAAAACTAATAGAATCTGACAAGGAAAGATGCTTTCAATTAAGCGACCAACTGGAAAACACATTAATAATAAATGGCGACGCCAGAGATATTGAGCTGCTTGAAGACGAAGGAATAAAAGGTATTGATGCTTTTATTGCCGTGACCAATAGCAGCGAAACTAATATTTTAACTTGCTCAATGGCTCGAAAATATGGAGTAAAAAGAACAATTGCCTTGGTTGAGAACATCGATTATATTGATATTGCCCAAAACATTGGTATAGACACTATCATTAATAAAAAATTAATTACTGCAAGTTATATTGTTAGATTTACAATGGGAGCTGAAGTAACTTCTATAAAATGCCTTAATGGGGTTGAAGCTGAAGTTTTAGAATTTGTAGTTAAACCAAATTCAAAAATTACAAAAAATCCAATTCATAAAATTAATTTTCCTGCTGATGCAATTATTGGTGGAATTGTGAGAGGAAACGAAAGCTTTATTGCAGTTGGCGATTTGCAAATTATGCCAAATGATAAAGTTGTAGTATTTTCTTTACCTAATGCAATCCACAAAGTTGACAAACTTTTTCACTAAAGATTATGGGTTTCATGATTTCGCCAGAACTTAAAATAGTGATAAGAAACTGTATTTTGATCAAGGGTTAATCTTTTATAACAAAATCATATTCATTTAAATGCCAATATCTAATTGATTAAACCACAACAATTTAACAATTTAACAATTTAACAATATTTTAAAAACTTAGGTAATTTCTAATTTTTAACAGATATTTGAACTTTATTATTTTCAGAATCAATTTAAATGCTAAGCTGGACGGAAATAAATATTAGACTAATAATTAAGGTTTTAGGGCTTCTTTTAGTCATTGAAGGTTTTTTTATGTGGCTTAGTCTTCCCTTTTCATTCTATTATAAAAGTGGTGACTTTAATGACATTCTACTATCTGGTATTATTACTTCATTGTCTGGTGGAATTTTATGGCTTTTTACCAGGAAAAACAACAATAAAAATCTTGGAAAAAGAGAAGGTTATATTATTGTAACATTTGCCTGGATTATTATTTCATTATTTGGAGCCTTACCTTTTGTTATAAATGGTGCTATACCTAGCTATACCAATGCTTTCTTCGAAACAATGTCGGGTTTCACAACAACTGGAGCTTCAATTTTAAATGACATTGAATCCGTACCAAAAGGCTTATTATTTTGGCGAAGTCTTACACATTGGATTGGAGGTATGGGAATTATAGTTTTATCTCTAGCAATTTTACCTGTTTTGGGTATTGGTGGAATGCAGCTTTTTGTTGCTGAAGTTCCCGGACCAACACCCGATAAACTACATCCAAGAGTTACAGGAACGGCAAAAAGACTTTGGGGTATTTATATTCTTCTCACGTTCATAGAAACAATATTTCTTCTTTTTGGAGGTATGGATTTGTTCGATTCCCTGTGTCATAGCTTTGGAACTATGGCTACAGGAGGATTCTCCACCCGAAACACAAGTATTGCAGGATTCTCACCTTACATTCAATACGTAATTACTATTTTTATGATATTGGCAGGAACAAATTTCACTCTTCATTATTTAGCCTTAATGGGTAAATTTGATAAGCTTCGTAAAAACGAGGAGTTCAAATTTTATTTGTGGATGATATTAATTTCCACTGCAATTATTACTATTTCAATGATAGTCCTTAGGAACACAACTATTGAGCTGGCTTTCAGAGATTCCTTATTTCAGGTAGTTTCGATTATTACCACAACCGGATTTGTAAGTGCCGATTATCTTCTATGGCCAAATTATGTTTGGTTTGTAATTTTTTTATTAATGTTTACTGGTGGATGTGCCGGTTCTACAGGAGGCGGTATTAAAGCAATGCGACAATTAATCTTGTTTAAAACTAGTTCAGTTCAGTTGAAAAGATTAATACATCCACGTGCTTTCATACCAATTAAGTTTAATGGAAAATCAGTTTCACAGGAAATCATTTTAAATATATTGGCTTTTTTCCTGTTTTATATGATGATTTTTGCTTTTGGAACTTTTGTAATGGCATGTATGGGTCTTGATTTTAATAGTGCAATGGGCTCAGTTATAGCTTCATTAGGAAATATTGGGCCTGGTATTGGTTCAGTTGGACCCACTGGGAATTATGCTGAAATCCCAGAGCTTGGAAAATGGTTTCTGTCATTTTTAATGCTACTAGGAAGACTTGAACTTTTCACAGTTTTGGTAATATTACACCCTTCTTTCTGGAAAAAATAATTGTCATGATAAAATTATCTGTCGTAATAATAACTTTAAACGAAGAAAAAAACATTGGAAGATGTATTGATTCGGTTATTGATTTTGCAGATGATATTGTGATTGTTGATTCACTTTCAACCGACAAAACGGAAGAAATAGCCATTTCAAAAGGAGCCAGAGTTGTTAAACAAAAATTTCTTGGTCATATCGAGCAAAAAAACTTTGCAATCACTCAGGCGAAATATCCACACATACTTTCACTTGATGCCGACGAAGCTCCATCTGAAGAATTAAAAAAATCAATTATTGAAGCTAAAAACAACTGGAATTACGATGGATATAAAATGAATCGTCTTTCAAATTATTGTGGAAAATGGATTAAGCACAGCGGCTGGTATCCCGACACCAAGTTGCGTTTATGGGACAGTCGAAAAGGTGAATGGGGTGGAGTGAACCCTCACGACAAATTTGAAATGACAAATGATTCGAAAATTCTTCATTTAAAAGGCGACCTTTATCATTATACCTATTACAAAATTTCAGAACATAAAAAACAAGCTGACAAATTCAGCACTATTGCTGCAAAAGCACTGTTTGACAAAGGGAAAAAATCCAACTTTCTGAAAGTAATATTTAAACCTTTCTTTAAATTTATCAGGAATTACATTTTAAAACTCGGCTTCCTTGATGGTTATTATGGTTTTGTAATTTGCCGAATTTCAGCCTGGGAAACTTATATGAAGTATAAGAAGTTGATGAGGTTTAAGATGTAAGTTTTCGGTTTTTCCTTTTCTAATTCTTTAGTATTGTTAAATCCATTAACTCAGAATTAACTTTCCAGTTTTTACATTCTGCTTTTGCGAGAATTTCCTGCATTTCTTCTTTTGTATAAGCTGCAGCAATTGACGATTTCCAATATTTTGCCATTTTTCCGGCGACTAGTTTTCCAACAACATTTACTATAAATTTTCCAAAAAGATTTAAATCTCTTTTATGGTCATGGATATAGACTTTTCCATTTTCTTTTAAAACTCTTTTTATTTGCAGAAATACTTTTTCAGGACTTACCCAATGATGTAAAGAGTCACGGGAAATAACTAAATCATATTGTTTGTCAGGAATATTTTTCATTTCTTCAGCAATGCCTTCAACGAATTTTATTCTATCATCAACAGCTTCATTTTTTGCATTGTTTGTTGCAACTCTTATCATATCAGCCGAAGCTTCTAAACCTTCAAGCTTCAAATCATTACGGATTTTCAATAAATTAATTCCTGCCCAACCAGGTCCGGGTCCGATTTCCAGAACTTTTGAACTTTCAATAGGTGATACTTTATTAATTACCTCATGTGCAAATCGAATGTAGGCTTTTCCAAGTTGCTTTTTCATTGTTTCACTATATTGTTCCATTGTCATTTCAGAACTATCTTCAATTGCACCACCTTCAGGAATTCTTGGTTTAATAGATTTCATTTTTTATGGTTTCTTAATTATTCTTTACAAGCTTTCACAATTATCCATCCTTTTTTAAAATCCAAATTAATATTTATTTCCTTAAATCCAGCATTTTGGAGTTTCGTAATATATTCATTATCACTTTTAATATTAGCCATTTTCCACCATTTGCTTCCTTCAGATGGATAATAATTAATTATCAAAAAACACCCGGTATTTTTCAAAAGCTTTGAAATCTTTAAAAAGGAATTGTCGATATCAGGCCAGAATTGAATTGTCTCAAATGCAGTTACTAGGTCGAATGTATTATTGTCAAATGGAATTTCTGAAATGGAATATTGAAGTATTGTTGTTTGTTTTTTATCAATTGACTTTGTGTTTATTTTTTTCGAAAGTGCCACCATTTCATGCGAGTGGTCAATTCCTGTTAAGCTGTAAGTTGAGTTAATTTCAGATAAAAACTTGATGAATTTTCCACCACCGCAGCCAATATCCAGAATTGATGAGTTATCGGCTGGTATATTCTGGTTGAAGTAATCAACATACAATTTGGTGTGAAAAGTATTCATTAATCTGCCAATTAGCTTTCCAATAAAACCTGTTGGCTTTGAGCCTTGTTCTTCTAGTCCCATTTTTGTTTTATTTAATTGCAAAAGGTATTTTCAAAGATAAAGAAATATTTCGACCTTGGTTGTAGTAATTCAAAGATTTTAAAGTTGATAAATGGTCAAAATATTGAGTGTCGAGAATATTATTTGCAGAAATACCAAAAACAAGAGTTTGTTTTAAAACCACAATTTCAGTATTTAGATTTAAATTTAGTATCGTATATCCATTTGTTTTTGTTTCATAAAAAGATGGATTGTTTTGTTTCAAAGCAGTTAATGCAGAAATTTTTACAGCCGGATTTTTAAAAAAACTTAATTTTTTTCTTTGCAATCTAATTTCGTAACGAAATTTATTAGATGGCATAAATGGAAGATAATTTCCATTTTTTTGACTACCAATAACAGATGAATAGCTTCCCTGAACATGCAAGTATGGCATTGATTTAGGATGAAAATGTACTCCAGCCTCACCACCATAAAGTTGTGCATTGGTTTGTAAGAAACGATAAATACTTAGCCCATTTGCCGTTGTATCTGTTGTTGGCGAAATAAATATATAGTCATTAATAAGATTGTAAAATCCTGCTAAATCAAATGAAAGAAATTTGCCATGAAAATGCAAACTCAAATCTGATTGATATGCATTTTCAGGTGATAAACTTTCATTTCCCATTTCATAGCGGTTGCCGTGCATTCCATTCGAAGTCAATTCTGATAAATTTGGAATACGATAAGCTTTGGCTAAATTTGTTCTGAGAAATATTTTTTCATTAAGGCTAAATGTTGCACCAAAAGAACCATTTAGGTTTGAGAATTTTTTGCTTACTGATGGGTGATAATTATCAGTTCCTTCTGTCCCTAATGCAAAAGTTTCAGTATTATAAAAGTCATATCGCAAACATCCTTGAAGTTTTAATTTTTTAATAATTTCATATTGTGCTAATCCAATAAATCCTAAGTTATTAATGTCAGAATTTGGTAAAAATTGCGACATTCGATTGTTTAAATTTCGGTTGTTTTGATTCATTCCCTGGATTCCAATTATGAATTCCGATTTTTTATTTGATGGCAAATGTAGTTTAGACTCATAAGTAATAGTTTTTAAATTCATTTCAACAAATGGAACATCAAGCGTTGTTTGAAGTTTACGGTTTGCCTTTTGATATGCTGCATTAATTTCTAATTTAAATCTACCCAAACACAACTTATTTTGCGATGATAATAATTGATGCTCCAAATCCTGATACCAAATTTTATTTTTTCGACCTTGTTCAGTAATAAGTGATTTCACTGCCGGCACTGACATTCCTAATTCTTGTTTGAAATAATCATAATAAATTTTGAAAACACCTATTTTGCCTGAAAAACCTGTGTTAGCATTAAAGCTAATTTCGTTAAATCTTGTGTTTGGAACAAAATCACCACCACTTTGCAAATAGTCTGAATGAGTTTTTTGTCCAAATCGAAAACTCCCGAAAATATTTTTAGAAGCAGCTTTTAATCCAATACTATTATTCATTCCCAAAGTGTTTGAATGAAGTTGCAAGTTATAGTCGCCAATTATTTTTCCAATTGGTGCCGGTTTTTCTTTAATAAAATTCAACACACCACCAATTGCATCCGAACCATAAAGCAAAGACGCTGCACCCTTGATAATTTCTACTCTTTCAACTGAATTATCATCAATTCCTAAAGGATGATTTTCGCTAAACTGATAGTTTTCGATTCGAACTCCATTATTTAAAACTAAAATATCATTCATCGATAGTCCCCTGATGACAGGTTTTGAAACACCTTGTCCCTTAGAAATCATATCAACACCGGGAATTTTAGTTAATGATTCCATGAAATTGGGTGTCCCTGAAAGAAATATTTCTTTGTTTTTTATTATGTCAACTTTCTCGGAATTTTCATGTTGAGAATTTATATGTCCACCTGAAATT
Organism: Saprospiraceae bacterium; assembly: GCA_021739805.1. The sequence goes on from JAIPBB010000061.1 coordinate 12,892, forward strand.
ACAACCTCTTGCGATTCGATAATAGCGATGGATAATTTTGCATTTATTATATTTTCACCGCTTACAATATTTATTGTTTTAATAATAGTATTATATCCCATAAAGGAAAATTGAATTTTTAGCTTACCTAAAGGTAAATTGCTAATAAGAAACTCTCCTGACTTGCTGGTAATTGTTCCCTTAGCAAGGTCGGGCAAAAAAACTGATGCACCACAAAGCGGTTCATTATCAGTAGTTGTTACAATTCCATTAATTTGATTTTGAGCGTTTGCTTTTATCAAAAGAAACAACACAAAGAAAATTAAAACGATTTTCTTCATTTTATTACAATTTATTGACTTAGAAAAATTTAGTGCTTTAGAAATTTGCTTAAATGTTATTTCTGCAGGGAGGTGCTCGTAATAAAAATGAATAATTGAATTTACCTGAAAAATAATTAGAAATATAGCTTATTGAAACCCTATTATTATATTCAGCTTTATGTTTTTGAAAAATGTGTTTTTGAAATGAAAACACTGACAACTCAAAACTCTGGATGATACATTTTTTGTGACTTTTATGTAGTTGAGTTAAATCTTTAGTGATGCAAATACAATGATGGTGATGATGAAAAAGTCCATCGAAAAACTTAATTGTAATTGGTAATAAGAAAACAATTACCAATAAAATTGAAACAGTATTTCTAAGCCTTTTAACCATTTTTGTATATATCGCTTCAGTATAATATTTTGTTTTTCAAAATTAAACATAATCGGGAGATTATGACCATTTATTGTGGGTTGTTGAAATGATTTGTAAAATTTCAGCTTATGAAACTTTTATGAAGTATAGAAAACTGATGAGATCGAAAGAATAAGTTATTTTATATTTCTTTCTTTAATTTACTTATTTGTCCTTTTCTTGAGTCAAAGCATATCTTAATCCGAATAAAAGTTGACTATTCTTATAGTTTATAAAAAGGTCATTTTGTAATACACCTATAAATCCTTGGCAATAAGTTAAAGTCAATTCTGCTCTGGAATTTATTTCATAGCTATATCCTAAAACTAAACCAAGGTCAATTCTGCTGTAAGCTTTAATTTTACGAAGATCGATAGTATTTTTTTGTTCTTGTTTATCAGAATTGTATTCAATGCCATTATGGTATTCCGTGACTTGGTAGTATCCACTACTATTTGCAAACCACAAATAAGAAAGCTGGCAACCGACAAACACATTAATTTTCTTAATATTAATCAAGGCTTTTAAGTCGAGATAATGAAAGTGCAAACTATTATTAATAATTGTCTCCCATGTTGTGTCAGGATTATTTGATTGAATAGGATGGTAAACAGTATATTCTCTATTCCCTTTTTTTGAGTAACTCAAACCAAAGGTTGAGCTGAGATTTTTACTCAAATCGAATTTAGAGTCAATACCTACAGATGTTGACCACACAGGATAATGTTTAAATGTTTCATACTGCGAAATATATGTTGGAAAATTTTCTTGTCGCAAATTAAACCGACTTATTCCAAAGCCTGAGGTAATTCCGATGTTCTGTCCTATACCTATAAAAGGGAAGTATAAAACAATGCATAATACAATTAACATTTTTCGATTCATATTTTATCAATTTTAACCATAGTAAACAATACAACCAACCCCACAACTGCCACAAAAGCAGCTAAATAATAAGCTCCTGTTAATCCCCCTAATGTAAATCCAATACCAATTATCAATGGTCCTATGGTTTGTCCTATTCGTAAAACCATACCATTAAGTGACATAAAAGCTCCCCTTTGTTCGTCGGGAGCAAGGTTTGCCAATACAGTTTGCAAACTGGGAATATTTAAAGCCTGGGCAGTACCAAAAATCAATATTGGCAAAACAAAAGCATATAAACTATTAATATTAGGCATCAAAACAGTTACAACAAAATAAAGGAAAAATGCCATTTTAAGTAATGTTAAACTTCCAAATTTATTTGTCAGCCTGCCAACTTGTGTAGCAAAAAGGGCTGTTGTGAAAGAGCTTATCGAAAGCACAATACCGATTTTTGGTGCACTTAAATCAAATTTCTGATTTAACAGAAAAGGCAAATAAGTGAGAAAAGCACCATAAAGAATAATAAAAGTGAGAACACTTAATATAAAAATCGCCAAAACTTCTCTTTTTAAAATACTTGTTGAAACTGCTTTCAAATATTGCCTGAAGTTGGGCGACTTTTCAAATTGTGGTTCTTCCAGACCATAAATAACAAATAAACCAACCGGTATCGCCAACAAAGGCAATAAAAAAGGATAATACCAAGCAAATCCTGCCATTGCTCCGCCAATCAGAGGATAAAAAGCTGTTGATAAACTTAGCACACTTGCATTGTAACCCATAGCTTTTGGGCGGTCTTTTCCTTTAAAAAAATCGCCAATCAATGTAGTGTTTAGTGAACCAAGCGAAGCTGCTCCAATACCTTGAATCAGGCGAAATATAAGTAATGCATGAAAACTATGTATGAAAAATCCAGCAAATCCGGCTATTGCAAATAGAAATAATGATGGAACAAGCACTTTTTTTCTACCCCAACGATCGGCGATAACACCGGCAACAGGAGCCAAAAAGATACCCGGAAAAGTAAACACGCTTATTAAAAGCCCAACCTGTGTTTTGCTAAGATTTAAAGCAAGCGAAATTTTTGGAAAAGCAGGAGTTAAACTTGCAACACCCATCACCGCAATAAGTGTTATGCTAAAAATAACGTATAATCTTCTGTCTTTTAGTAGGGGTTTCATTTATTGCAGTTAAAAGATTTCAAAGGTAATAATATGGATTTAATCCTTACGGATAAATATTTCTAAGATAATTTTAAGATTACTTTGGAGTTTTTTTATTAAATTACTTTCTTTGTGGATATTACAGTTTGCAATTTGTAGATTTTTTACTTAGATTTGATGATTAAAATATTGTAAATAATCCAATTTCAAAATAATTTTCAAACAATATTTTTTTCTACAATTTCTATTAAATCATTTCGCATAACCATTATAAAATTTCATATTTTTGCCTTATAATTTTTAAAAATTAAGCAAGCTATGAATGATATTTCGCAGCAAGATATTGAACCTCCTTCTGGGCGGGACTTGTCTTCAATTGAGGTTGTTTTAGGTACACATACAGCCGAAGGACAACTTTTCAATAAAACTGAAATTACATTATCAGATTTCAAAGTAATTAACCTTGAAACAGCCAAATTCAGAGAAAAATTTTTCCCAAATTCAACTGACAAACAATGGAATAGCTGGAGGTGGCAAATTCAAAATAGCTATTCGAATTTCAAAAAACTTTCAGAAATTTTAGATATAAGTAGTATTGATGATTTTGATTTTTTATCTAAATCACGAAAATTACCACTTCGCATAACGCCTTATTATGCTAGTCTTTTGTATGGAAAGCCTAAAGACTACGCATTAACTAAGACAGTTGTTCCAACCAGACTTGAACTAATTGTATCTCCCGGTGAAGAAAACGACCCTTTACATGAAGAATCAATGTGTCCGGTTGAAAATTTGGTTCATCGATACCCAGACAGAACCTTAATGTTATCTACAGGATTTTGTTCGGTTTATTGCCGTTATTGTACACGTTCTCACATGGTTCTTAAAGACAAAAAGCACTATGGTCTTAAGGCATGGGAAAATTCAATTGAATATATTCGGAATAACTCTAACATAAGAGATGTAATAATTTCAGGAGGCGACCCACTTACCTTGCCCGATAAACATCTCGAATTCTTATTATCATCGCTGAGAGCAATTCCGCATCTTGAAATAATAAGGATTGGGTCAAAAGTCCCGGCTGTCCTACCACAGCGTATTACTACCAATTTGGTGAAAATGTTAAAGAAGTATCATCCTCTTTTCATGAGCATCCATTTCACACACCCGGATGAAATAACGCAGGAAGTGAGCGAAGCATGCAGCCGTATTTCTGATGCCGGAATCGTTATAGGAAGCCAAACAGTTTTATTGAAAGGTGTTAATGACGATGTTGAAACCATGAAATCGCTAATGCACAAACTATTAAAAAATAGAGTGCGACCTTATTATCTTTATCAATGCGACCCAATCCCAGGCTCATCGCATTTCAGGACACCAATTACAAAAGGACTTGAAATCATACAAGGATTACGTGGTTTTACCAGTGGCTATGCCATACCTCATTATGTTATTGATGCCCCTGGTGGTGGTGGTAAAATACCTCTTATTCCCGAATATTATCAAGGCCGTAAAGGAGACAATATTATTTTAAAGAATTATGAAGGTAAAACTTATAAATATTACGATCCCATATAATGGCCATATTTAAAATCAGGAAGATTACTGACAGTTATCTTCCATCAAATGCCATTGCCATTCAGCAGGTATTTAGCATCTTAAGGCTTCATTTTCCTTCGGTTAAGGAGGATAAAATAAATGAAATTCTTGAGCAAATGAAAGACCCGCTTAAGTACAAATTCTCATCAAATTTATTTGTTGCCGAAGACGGAAGATCAAATGTCAAAGGCTTTGCTATTATGTTTTATTTGTCTGATAAAAACTTTTGTTTCCTCGATTATATTGCAGTAAAGCCCGGTAAAACTTCTTCGGGAGTGGGAGGTGCTATTTATGAAAGGTTAAGAGAAGAAGCTCAAATGCTTAAATCTATTGGTATATTCATGGAATGTCTTCCTGATGACGAAAAGTTATGTAGTGATAAAAGCGAGATTAAACAAAACAAAGCCAGACTTGCTTTTTACGAACGATATGGAGCCAGACCCGTCACCGGAACAAAGTACGAAACATCTGTTAATCCTGATGATGATTGCCCTCCATATCTTGTTTTTGATGATTTAGGGAATGATATTAGGCTTTCATCAAAACAAGCGAAAAAAATTGTCAGAGCTATTTTAGAACGGAAATACCCGATTTATTGCCCGGAAGATTATATACAAATGGTTTTATCTTCAATAAAAGATAATCCTTTAAAATTGAGAGATTTCAAATATATTATTAAAGAAAGACCTATCGAAAGAAAAGGAGCAATAAAAGACGTGATTGCTTTAATAATCAACGACAAACACGATATTCATCATGTTAAGGAAATAGGATATATTGAATCGCCCATTCGGATAAAGAGTATTTTAAAAGAAATTGAAAAACTTAATGCTTTTCAAAGCAGACCATCAAGAGGTTTTCCTGACAAATATATAACTGAAGTTCACAGCACAAAATATTTTAATTATTTTAAAACAGTTTGTGATAAATTACCAGAAGGAAAATCCATTTATCCTTATGTTTTTCCGGTTCGGAATGCAACTCGCCCTCCGCATGATATATCAGTTCTAGCCGGTTATTATTGTATCGATACTTTTACACCAATTAACAAAAGTGCATATTTGGCTGCCCGTTCCGGAGTAAATTGTGCCTTAACAGCAGCCGAATTATTGCTTGAAGGTTATCACACTTCTTATGCTTTGATAAGACCTCCGGGTCATCATGCTGAAAGAGATGTGTTTGGAGGATTTTGCTATTTTAACAATTCATCTATTGCTGCAAATTTCCTTTCGAAATATGGTAAAGTGGCTATTTTAGATATTGATTATCATCATGGTAATGGTCATCAACAAATTTTTTATAAAAGAAAGGATGTTTTTACGGTTTCAATTCATGGGAATCCTACCTTTGCTTATCCATATTTTACAGGTTTTGCCGATGAAAAAGGGGAGGATGAAGGCATAGGATTTAATTTAAATTACCCCTTAAAAGAATCTATAACAGGCGAAGAATATCTTGCCTATCTGAAAAGAGCATTGAAAGAAATAAAAGAATTTAAACCGGAATTTTTAATTATTAGCCTGGGATTTGACCCTGCAAAGGGCGACCCAACAGGAACATGGTCGCTAAAATCTTCCGACTTTAAAAATAATGGAGCAGAAATCGGCAAATTACCTTACCCAATATTATTTGCTCAAGAAGGAGGATATAAAAACAGGACTCTTGGTATTAATGCAAGGAATTTTTTTGAAGGTTATTTGTCAACCAGAATAAATAAAAAAGCTTAAAATACTCAACACCAAAATTTTTACAAATGAAAATTGGTCTTACATACGATCTCAGAACTGATTATTTGAACGAAGGTTATTCGCTGGAAGAAACTGCCGAATTCGATAAAGAAAGCACTATAGAAGGAATTGAGAAAGCTATTCAAAATGCAGGCTATATAACTGAACGAATTGGAAATGCAAAAAGCCTTACGAAAGCTCTTTTGGATGGTAAAAATTGGGATTTAGTTTTTAATATTTCTGAAGGTCTTTATGGCGAAGGTCGGGAGTCACTTGTTCCCTGCTTGCTTGATGCCTACAAAATTCCCTACGTTTTTTCAGGACCGGTAACCTTAGGCGTTTCTTTAAACAAGGCTTTTGCCAAACAAATTAT
>JAIPBB010000062.1 GCA_021739805.1 Saprospiraceae bacterium
GCGATTTTGCAAGTATAAATGAACTTGCTATTTTATCAAATCTTGAATCAATTAATGCTCAAATGATAAAAGAAAAGGTCAGTAAGCAGGACAGGTTCGTAAAATTGAAAGATATTGCAAAATATCAATTATCAGTATTGAATGATAAAGACTTTATTAAAGCTCTAAAAAAATTAAATGAACGAGTTTATATTAACAAAAATAGACAATTGGAATAAAAATCTATAACTCTTTAGATTGTAGAAAGTAGATTTTCAAAAATCTGATTTTGATTTATTGACTGATGTTACGCAGAATGGAAATTTCACATTTTTAGATTCCGCTACATTCGGAATGACAAACCGCAATTGTGATGGGAATATATCGGGGCGCGCCTCGATATATTCCTTCTCCTTCCAAGAGACAGTGTCATTCCGAGCGAAGAGATGAATCTAATTTAAACAAATTGCGTAACATCAGTTATTAAGTAAAAACAATCTTTAATAATATTTAAAACCACCTATTCTCTGCTGAGGTAGGTGGTTTTTTAATTTAATTTTGTATTAACTTTGGTAAAAAATACAAATAAAACAAAATTCTTATGAAAATAGAATTGGACTTAAATGTTATTAAAAGAAATGCAAAGTTCAGAGAAGATCAAAACTTCAGTTTTAGAAGTTATCTGAAAGGACAAGATTCAGATAAAATAGATGAAATTGTGCGTGAATTATATGAAAAGGTTCTCGAGTATATTGACTGTACTGAATGTGCTAATTGTTGTATTGAGTTAGAAACCGGTTTTAAAATAGAAGAAATTGATAGATTAACTAATTCTCTTAAAATTGATAAAGAAGAATTTATTAAAAAATCAACTAAGCCTGACGAATTTGGAGATAAAACTACATTGTATTTAAATTCAAAACCATGTCAATTTTTAAAAGACAAAAAGTGTACGATTTTCTCATTAAGACCCGAAGAATGTAATTCATATCCTTATTTACATAAAGATGGTTTTACAAGCAGAACTCTTGGAGTGATAAGTAATTATGAGGTTTGCCCGATAGTATATAATGTTTACGAATTACTAAAAGCTAGATTGAATTTTAGATAGATTTAATCAAGTTAATGACGATGATTTTAAATGGTTTGCTTATGAAATCATTAGTGATTGAGAGATTTTCTGCTGGGATATTTTTTCTGGAAAGTATAATTTGAATAGTTTTCTTGGCTAAATTTTATTTTGATGTGCTGGGTGAAATTGTATTTATAATATCTCTCAGAAAACAGCCTCGTAAACTATCATTATTTCATAAACATTTGTTATTGTTATGAAATTCATCATCCTAACTTCTCTCCAAAATAAGGTTAATAAGGTTTGAAAGGAGGTTGATGTGTTTTTACTAAGGTTATTGGCTGAATATAAGGTATTTATTAATGACAATAAGAATATATATTATGATTTTGGCACATCTCCAAAACCTTATTTTTTTATTTTTTCAACCTTAGTAGAATTAATTTACCACAAGCAAACAAACCTTATTAACCTTATTAAGAAGCAGCATTAATTAACGAATTTAAAGCCATATTCATATTCTCCGGTACATCAAAATAAAATTTAGCCGAGGTGGTTTTTTGGTTATTTCTTATTTGAATTTCTTTTATCTTTGGGTTTATCTAATAATCTCAGTCATTATTACACTAAAAGTAATTTCTATGAAAAAAGTATTCATGATTTTAGTTGTATTTTTCTTGGGTTCTCAATGTATGGCAACACAAGATTATATATTTTGTAGAACAGAAGGAAAAGTAACAGTTTCATATATTATTAGTGGAATTCAATTGAAATTGGAAATTGATGAAAAAATCAATATTTTACATGAGATAATTAATAATTATCTTAGTAATTATTTCGACACATCACCAATCCCAAATATTCAAATAGTTTTTAAAGATTTACAAGACTACAATTTGAATACTAATCTTTATTATCTGAGTTATGGGGAGTTTGATATTTGCAAAGAGCCAAAGAGCTATGAGTTTCCTGGTAAAAGAGAGTATGTTCCAACTAAAGGAATTATTTTAACCATCACAGACTTTTACAATATTGATATTGCTGAGATTCTAAAACTATTAGATTATGGGATTAACAATAATAAAGAAATTCAAAAAAATCAAAAAGAATCTCAGTTCTTTCATGGAATTTATTATGCACAAACTGGAGACTCACTTAGATTAGTTTCAATACCATTTGACAATATTATAGAAATTCTTGGTTCAGATAATCCTGATATAGAAAATTTGTTATCAAATAAAGTATTTAGAAATGATTCTCTTTCTAATTTTAATTATACAAGAAAAAGAGAGTATGATTTAAACGACATTACATACTATTATCAAAATGCTAAATATCATTTAATAAGGAGAGAGCAACTTAATAATTCTGATACCGTCAAAGAGCAAAAAACATTCAAAATTATTATTAGTTTCGAAAATATTCATGAAATATTTAAAACAAAAGATAATAATTACTTTCTTTTTATAAATGATAGTACGTTCTATTACTACGACTTTTATAATGATTTATTACATAGCCCACTTACTATTGATAGTGCAAAAAATAGATTGTGTCTTAGGGAAAATATTGATGAAGTTGTTGTCTTAGAATTCTGGAATGAATATGAAAGTGCAAAGATTAGTCTTGTTTATTTCCCACATAATGATGAACTTATAACATATTACAAAGAGTATTGGCCAAAAGATAAGAAGGAAATTGTTGAAGACAAACCCAATATTCCGAAAAAGAGAAATTATTATTTATTGATAAGTTTAGTTATTAATTGTTTATTAATATTGCTACTTATTATTAGTAAACAAAAGCGAAAGAAGATTGATGAAAGATAAATTAAAAGAAATATACAGCTCTAAAAAATTCCAGGAACAAGGACACGAATTAGTTGATTTGCTTGCAAAATATATTAGCAATTCTGCTAAGCAGGAAATTCCGGTAAATAATTACCTTGAGCCAAATGAACAATTAGAATTTTGGAGAAATTATAAATTGGATGATAAAAATCCAATTACTCTTTTTAAAGATATAATTGAAAAATCAATTCATATTCACAATCCAAAATATATTGGACATCAGGTTTCGGCATCGGCACCATTGGCTGCTCTTGTAAACCTTTTTACTGCCCTTTTAAATAATAGCATGGCGATTTATGAAATGGGACCTGCATCCACAGCCATTGAAAAAGCTGTTGTTGAAGAAATTTCTAATAAAATAGGTTATGGCGAAAAGGGAGACGGATATATAACTTCCGGCGGTACTCTTGCTAATTTAACTGCACTTCTTGCAGCCCGACAAATAATCGTTGAGTCAAATGTGTGGGAGCATGGTCTTAATGAAAAATTAGCTGTAATGGTTTCTGCCGAAGCACATTATTGTGTTGAAAGAGCTTGCAGAATAATGGGATTTGGTGCAAAGGGCATAATTAAAATTCCTGTTGGTGATACTTTCACTATGAAAACCGAATTGTTGGATGAATATTACAAAAAAGCTGAAAAGGATGGAATTAAAGTAATTGCTGTTGTGGGGAGTGCACCATCAACTTCAACTGGTATGCATGATGACCTAGAAGCAATTGCGCAATTTTGTTCAGAGAAAAAACTGTGGTTTCATATTGATGGAGCACATGGAGGAGGAGCAATCTACTCAAAAAAATATAAGCATCTATTAAAAGGAATTGAGAAAGCAGATTCTGTAGTAATCGATGCCCACAAAATGCTGATGATGCCTTCGCTTATGACATTTTTAATGTTCAAAAACAAAATGGATTCTTATGCTACTTTTAGCCAAAGGGCACAATATCTTTGGGAAAGCTCTGATGAAGAAGAGTGGTATAATATGGCAAAAAGAACTTTTGAATGTACCAAACAAATGATGGGAGTGAAATTCTTTACACTTTTAAAAACTTATGGTGAAGAAATTTTCGACCAATTTGTAACAAACCAATATGACCTTGGACACGAATTAGCCAAACAAATTAATCGCCGACAAAATGTAGAATTAGCTGTTGAACCCGAATCAAATATTGTTTGTTTCAGATATTTTGACCCCAAACTTTCTGACTCAGAATTAAATCAACGAAATTCATATATACGCAGCAAAATCCTTAAAAAAGGAGATTTCTATATTGTTCAAACTCTTTTAAATAATTTGGTTTATATGAGAGCAACAATTATGAATCCTTTAACTACTGCTGAAATATTTGGGGAGTTATTGGATGAGGTTGAGGGGTTGGGAAGTGTGTAAACAATCTACTTAACAATCAAAAATGCTTGTAAATCAACACACATTATTCATTTATTTCTTTTAATTTAAATTTTTTTCTATTATCTTTGGTTAATTGTTAATTGTAAAATCAATTATTATGAATCATCATAAATACAAATTATTATTCATATTATTTATAGTTAGTATTGTAAGTTTTGGACAACAAAATAATGAATTATTTCAAGGTGGTTGTAGCAATGATTATGCATCTTCTGCCATTATAGATAATAGTAAAAACGTATATATAGTTGGCGGAAGTTCAAGTTTTGATTGGAGCCCAGATGACATATATTTAATAAAAAATGACTCCAGCATGTATAACAAATGGGCAAAGACGTTTAGATATTTTCATTTTAGGAATGTGGGATTAGACATTGCTTCTTATAATGATACTTCTCTTCTTATTTTAGGTAGATACTATACCCAAAGTTATGGTAAAACATTTCTAATGTTAGTTGATACAAGTGGTTCAATATTAATGAAAAAGAACTTTTATCATGTTTGGAAAAGCAATATCGCACAATGCGATTACAATAAATTATTTAAGACTCAAGATTCTAATATCATTATTTATGGAGCTGCTCAAACCAATGAGGATACATCTAATATAATCACAAAATATGGTCCAATAATACCAAGTATTGTAAAAATGGATCCAAATGGAAATATTATTAAATCTAAAGTATTATATATTGGTCCTGATAGTACTAATGGTACACCTTATTTTAGTTTTTCATCAATTAATGAAAATAAAGACTCAACTTATATTGTAATTGGAACAACATATTGGCCAAATTATACTTTTGTGGTAAAACTGGATAAAAACCTTAATGTACTTTGGCATAAAGTATATGGTAAATTGTGTCTTAATACAGGTAACATTTTAGAAAGTACAGATGGTAGTTTTATTGGATGTGGCGTAGGAAGTGATACTTTATTGTATAATCGAATGGCATATATTTTTAAATTAGATAGTAGTGGTAATCTCATATGGTACAAATTACTAGATGTAAATAATGATGTTTCATCTATATCTGGATCTACTGTAAAATTATTCCCATCATTCAATAATACTTATTTTGTATTAGCAACGATGGTAGAAGATTATTCAAATCACTCTTATAAATATACACTTTTTAAAATTAATTCAAACGGGGATATTATTTGGGCAAAAAAATATGGTGATGATAATTTTTCAAATATTTCTCAATCCTTAATTAAGGTTGATAGTAATAATTATAAAATAATAGGTACTACAAATTCAAATTTATCAGGAAATTTATTATCTCCTTATGGTCATCATGATGATATTCACATATTTTCTGTTGATTCAAATGGTGTATCAAGTGTTCAAAACAGTAATTTGAATTATGTAATTTCATCTTACAATGTTGGTCAAATAAATTATCCCATTAAAGAGTTTGATTTGTCATTAATCTCAGATACATTCACTCTAAAGGAGGAAATTGTTAGCACAACTTACGATAGTATTTCATGTATAGGAGTTAGTATTAAAGAAAGTGATAATTCATCCTCATTAAATGTTTTCCCAAATCCAACTTCAGGCTCTATTGCTTTCGAGTTAAAGGATTTTAATAATGAAGAATATAAATTGTCAGTTTTTGATTATCAGGGTAAAATTGTTTTAGAAACGAAAATACACAATCAAAATAAATTTAATATTGATTTGAGTAACTTTGATTCAGGGATTTATTTTTATAGATTAACTAATCTGGTAAATGGAAAGTCAAATTCCGGAAAATTAATTAAGCTATAATTGTTATGATATAATAGAATTTATGAAAAAAGTCATCTCCAAAACCCATTACCTCCAAATGAAAAAGAAACCTGAGATTATACTTCAGGAATTAGAAGATGAAATTCAAATTATTAAAGCGGAGTTTCTTTCGGTTGATTTTTATAAGTTTATTTATACTGAAGTTGGAAGAGATTGGTCGTGGTGCAATAGATTGGCAATTACAGAAGAAGAACTTGAAAAAATTATAACTCATCCAAAAGTAGACATTTACATCTTTTGCGTTAATGATATTGAAGCAGGATTTTATGAGTTAGACCGGAGAATAAAAAAGGAAGTTGAAATAAAATATTTTGGTTTGGCAAAGAACTATATTGGAAAAGGCTACGGAAAGCTTTTAATCAAACATGCATTATTTGAAGCATGGTCGCATAATCCTAAAAGAGTCTGGCTTCATACCTGCGATTTGGATGCACCAAATGCTTTAAGCTTTTATCAGAAAGCAGGATTTAGGCTATATGATACAAAAATGGAAGAGCAAATTATACCATCATAATTTGCTCCCCATTAATCAATCAAAATTATAAACCAAAAAAATTGTCTTTACTGACAACAAGACTCCGAATCGCATCCACAACCGCAATCATTTTCAACTTTTCCGGGCTTTTCCGCTCTCACTGTAATGCTATAGATTCCTGTATTGCTATTTTTAAATTCTTTTATTTGTTCGTCGTTCAGATAATCTGATAAAATATCATCCGGTAGAATAATTTCTTTTTCTTTCATGATTTCGATTTCTTCGAAACCTGCATTATATATTTTTCCTAAGTAATCATCTTTTTGTAAAGCTCCTGAAACACAACCTGCATACATTTCAGCAGCATTTAAAATTGTTTCAGGTAATTCACCTTGCAAAACAACATCTGAAATGCTAAAATGACCACCGGGTTTTAATACTCTGTGAATTTCACCAAAAGCTTTTTGCTTGTCGGGAACAAGATTTAAAACACAATTACTGATAACTGCATCAATTTTATTAGAAGTAACAGGTAAATCTTCAATCTCACCAAAGCGAAACTGAACATTATCGAAACCAAGTTTCTTTGCGTTTTCTTTTGCTTTCTTAATCATTTCCATAGTGAAGTCAACACCGATAACATAACCGCTTTCGCCAACTATTTCACGGGCAACAAACACATCGTTTCCTGCTCCTGAGCCAAGGTCAAGAACTGTGTCGCCTTTTTTCATTACTGCAAATTGCGTTGGAATTCCGCAACCAAGACCTAAATCTGCATCAGGATTATAACCATCCATTTTTGAATAATCATCACTAAAAACAGCATAATCTACTGTTGAACATGTTCCTGAACCACAGCAACTGCTTTCGTTTGTTTCTTTTGTTTGTAAAGCTATCTGAGCATATTTCTCTCTAACTAAATCTTTAATTTCTTCCGATGTTTTCATATTTTAATATTTATTTTTTCAAAGTTTGAGAAATTACAACAACCTGATTTTTGGAATAATGAATCAAAGTTTTGGCGGGCTTTTTCAATAATTTCAGGATTTAAACAATAACAAACTCTCGGTCCGTCAATATCTCCTTTAATTAAGCCCGCAGCCTTTAATTCTTTTAAATGTTGGGATGTTGTAGATTGTGATAATGGCAATTCTTCGACAATATCGCCACAAATGCAAACATTTTTTGATGACAGAAATTTTAAAATTGCAATACGTGCCGGATGCCCTAAAGCCTTTGCCAGCTTTGCCAATTCAATATCATCTTCACTAAATTTATCTGCTTTTGAATATGCCATAATATTTCTTAATTGTAAATCGCAAATATACGATAAGAAATATTAATAGCAAGTTTTTTTTGAATTATTTGGAAATAAAAAATCTGTTAGGTATTATACTTCAAAAATTTGATTCTTTATTGCATAAATCACTAATCCGGCAGTATTTTTTGATTGAGTTTTAAGAAGGATATTTTCCCTATGTTTGTCAACAGTACGCTTGCTGATATAAAGATAATCAGCTATCTCCTGATTTGATAGTCCTTTGCAAATATTATAGAGAATTTCAATTTCACGTTCGGTTAAATCAATATTCTTTTTTTTGTCTTTTTTCTTATTTAAATTTTTAATTATTGCATCCAGAATTTCGGGTGAAAAGTAGTTTTTACCTTCATAAACATCAACAATAGCTTTTTGAACATCTTCAAATTTTGAATTTTTCAATAAAAAGCCTTTTGCTCCTGCATCAATCATTTCTGTGTAGAAATTTTCGTTTGCATACATCGACAATGCAATAATTTTAGAGTCGGGATATATTTTTAAAGTTTCGATAGTAGCTTCAATTCCGTTCATCTCGGGCATTTCAATATCCATCAAAATGATGTCGGGTTCAACAATTAATAGGTTTTCTATTAATTCCTTGCCGTTTTTAGCTTCATAAATTTCGGATACTAATTCAAAATTGGAAAGTAAAAACTTCAGTCCTTCGCGAAATAAAGTATGGTCATCAACAAGAAATATTTTTATTTTTTTCATATTGGTAAAGATAATTTAATATAAAAACCATTTTTTTTCTTGCTGATAATTTCCATTTCTCCATCTAAAGACTTTACTCTTGAATTAATATTTGACAAACCCATTCCTTTAGTGTTTTTTGATGTGTCAAATCCAATCCCATTATCAGAATAAATTAGTTCTAAAACTCTGCTCTGTTTGTTTAATGAAATTTTCACTTGTGAAGCGGAGGCATGTTTTAAGGTATTTGTAATTAACTCTCCAATTATACGATAAACAATAACTTCGATATCATATTTAAGTCTTTCTCCATCAAGATTTGAAGAGCTTATTATCTCTAAATCTCCTTTGGTAATAATTGATTCGGTGAAAGTTTTAATAGCTTTT
Source organism: Saprospiraceae bacterium (assembly GCA_021739805.1). The sequence continues at coordinate 8,984 of JAIPBB010000062.1, forward strand.
TCAAGTCCGAAACGTTCAAGAATATGTGGGCTTAGGTTATTTGAAATTTCTTTGATTGTAGTAATTGCATTATCGACAGCATTTTCTGTTTTTTCAATAATTTGTTGGTTAGTACTCCCAACAATTGATTTGTTAATAGCTGAAATTGCCATTTTTATTGTTGACAAAATAGGTCCAAGTCCATCATGCAAATCCTTTGCAAATTTTTGACGTTCTTTTTCTTCGGTTTTAATAATAGCAGAAAGAACTTTCGCCTCATTTTCTTTGCGAAGTTTGTCTATTTTGTCTTGAAGATTAAAAATTTGTCGAATATAAAATGAAGCAATAAACATTAATAAAGAAATTAATACAGCTACCCAACTGTTAATAATAGTTTGAACGTCATATTGTACATTATGTATCAGGTCAATCAGCTCAGAAAGCCTTCGAAAAGCCATAAGAGCAAATCCAATGGAAATCATTATCCATGAAATATTGAACTTGGTCTTTTTTGTTAAACTTATAGTTATGAAAAAAGCTCCAAATTGTAGAAGTACCGATATTATTAACGCAATCTGAATATACATAATTTGCAATTTTACAGAACTTTTCTTAGTTAAATATACGCTTTAAATCGTATTTAGGAATTTTTAAAATAGCCACTAATGCACAAATAAAAAATCGAATGATAATTTTAGTTTACATTAAGATAACGGTACTCTGCACCTTAATTCTTCAGCTTATTATTTTCTATAAATATTCATGGTACTCCGTACCATAATATACAAATAAATTTAGTCAATTTTTTTTTAACATAAAAACTAAAACGATAATGTTGCTATTATTCAATTAAAAAACATAAATTACAGACTGTTTGGATTTTTGAATTTTTGTTTTTTTGAATTTATTTGTTTTTTGTTTTTTGATAATTGGAATTTTCTTGCATGCACTATTTAATGATTCTTAAAATCACCAAAAATATTGTCATATATCTTTGAGTCTCTGTTAGCTCTCTCATTAAATTATCTTTTCCACAAAAACACCTGAACCCGATTTTTCAAATTCAATGCTAAAGCCACGTTTTTTAAGTACTGAAATCATTCTTGAATTATCAGAAGTGGTTTGAGCAATAATCTTTTTTAATTTCCATTTTTCGGCGATGTCCATACAATAATCAGTCAGCTTGCTTCCTAATTCCTTGTTTTGCCAGCTATCAGCAACTAAAATAGCATATTCAACGGTATCATAATTCGGGTCTGCTACTAATCTGCCAACTCCAATTAATTTTCTTTGACCATCCTCAACTATTTCAGCAACAATTGCAATTTCCCTGTCATAATCGATATAGCAATATCTTGAAGCAACTTCGTGAGTTTTCCATTTAAATAAATATCTGAATCGCGAATAAAGTGATTCTTTTGAGCAACTCCCCAAAAGCTCAAACCACATTAATTCATCTTCAGGTTTTATTGGTCTGAATAATACTTCCACGCCGGAATCAAATTTAATTTTTTGAACATATTTTTCAGGATAGGGATGAAGAGCCAGATTTTCGTAAGGAATAATTTCCCTGCCAAGGACTTCCTTGTCGATTACTATTCTTGCGTCAAGGGCAATAACAGAGTTCTCGTTAATCATCAACGGATTTATATCCAATTCCTTGATTTCAGGATAATCAGCTGCGAGATAAGATAAACGAATCATTACTTCGATTAATTTATCAATATTTACAGGAGGATTTCCTCGATAACCATTTAGTAATGGCCAGATTTTTAATGATTCAAGCATTTGTCTTGCAAGACTTTCGTTTAATGGCGGGAAACCAATAGCTTTATCTCCCATTAGTTCAGCAAGGATTCCGCCCATTCCAACTAAAATTATTGTTCCAAAAACTGAATCTTTTTTAATTCCAACTATAAGTTCAACTGAGTTTTTTGGATTTATCATTGGTTGAACTGTTACTCCCTCAAAAATTGCATTTGGAGCATTATTCGCAACATTAACTTTTATTTTATTAAAAGCAATCTCAACAGCTTCTTTATCAGAAAGATTAAGCATAACTCCACCAACATCCGATTTATGAGTAATATCTTTTGAAAGAACTTTTAAAACAACAGGGAAACCGTTTGCTTCTGCAATTTTTGAAGCTTCATCAGCACTGCCGGCCGGTTTAGGCATAGTTGAAGGAATTCCATAAGCTTCAACCAACATTTTTGAAACTTCTTCCGATAGGATTTCATTTTTGCCTTTAATGCTGGAATCAAATTTTTCACGAAATGCTTTTCTGTCTAAGGTAAAATCAACAGGAATATCTTTTGGAGTTTCATATAATGATTTAAGATTGCGTGAATATTGAACCAAGGTCATAAAAGCGTTTACTGCTTGTTCGGGGGTTGAATATCCTGCAACCCCTGATTTTTTAAATAGTTCCATTCCTTCGTGCATTAATTTCCCACCAAGCCAGGCAGCTAATACAGGCTTTGAAGTTGTTTCAGACAGTTTAATAACTTCTTTGGCAATAGTTGTTGGATTTGTCATTGCCTGGGGGGTAAGTATAACAAGAACAGCATCAACCCCTTTGTCTTGAATAACAATATTTAAAGCTTTGGCAATTCGTTTGGAACGTGCATCTCCCAAAACGTCAACAGGATTCCCATGCGACCAGAAAGCAGGTAGATTTTCATTTAACTGTTGCATGCTTTCTTCCGAAAGTTTTGCCAAACTTCCATCGGCAGCTATCAAAGCATCTGAAGCAATAACTCCTGGACCACCTGCATTTGTAACAATTCCAAGTCTTGAGCCTTTCGGTATTTTGTTTCTTCCAATTAGTTCAACACAATCGAAGATTTTTCCAAGCTCGAACACTCTCGCAATCCCAATTCTTTTAAAAGCTGCATCATAAACAGCATCTTCCGATGCCATTGCACCTGTGTGTGAAGCTGCAACTTCAGCCGATTCGGGGAACATTCCTGCTTTATATGCGATTATTGGTTTTGTTCGAGCAAAAGCTCTTGCAGCAGTCATAAACTTTCGTGCAAGAGAAATTGATTCGATATAAAGTATAATAAAATCAGTTTTATCATCTTCGCCAAGGAAATCAATTAAATCACCAAAACCAACATCCATAGTGTTTCCAATAGAGATGAATTGTGAAAATCCAATATTTTCCTGGATTGCCCAATCTAAAACTGAGGTACATAAAGCTCCCGATTGTGAAATAAAAGCAACATTTCCGGGCTTTGGCATTCCATTGCTAAAGCTAAGATTCATTTTTATTGCAGGTGCAATTATCCCAAGACAATTAGGTCCTATAATTCTCATGCCCGGGTAATTTTTAACCTCCAGCATAATTTGCTTTTCCATTTCAACACCAGCTTCTCCAATCTCCTTAAATCCTGCAGACATGATGATAATTCCTAATATTCCATTTTCACCACATTCTTTAACATATTGATGAACGCTTTCAGCCGCAGTGCAGATAACAGCCAGTTCAGGAACTTTTGGCAAACTTTTAACATCTGGAAAACAACTGATTCCCAAAACTGCTTCATTGTCGGGATTAACCGGATAAACAACACCCCGGAAGCCTCCGGTTATGAGATTTCCTAAAACTTTTCCGCCTACACTATTTGGATTTGAAGTAATCCCAATTAAAGCTATTCTCTGAGGATTAAATATTTTTGAAAGATTATGTACGTCCATTTTGTTTATTATTAGCAATTTAACTATTATGATTGATATATAGTCTTTGCAAGAAAATTCCAAATATCAAATATCAAAAAACAAATAAATTCCAAATATCAAAAAATTCAAATATCCAAACCGTTTGTAATCTAGCAATTTGAAGTTCTGTATCTATTTTATATAAGCTAAATTTGATTAAAAAAATTCAAAAACATTAATTTCCTTACAGACACTATATACGATTTTTAATGCTGACAAAAGTAAATTAAAACATGGAAAAAATTTATGACTTTTGAAGTTTTATTATGATTTTTCAGTATATGGATTTGGGACTTATTCTTTACTAGTACGGAAACATATTGCCAAATATCTAGCTCCATTCAGTACCGCATTACTATTTCCCAAACTTGTTTGGTGCGTCTGTATAATCAGCTTATGCTTCGTAAATCTGATAAGAATTAGTACATTTAAATCTCACAATTACTCCAGCCATTTGCAGTAAACATTTTCAAATCCTTAAAGCCAATATCTTTTAGAATTTTCAGTGTTTCAGGAAAGTAGGCTGAAATTTCCTCAGGTTTGTGAGCATCTGAACTAATGGTGATTGGTATTTTTAATTGATAACATTTTTTAAGAATTTCAATTGATGGGAAAAGAGAATCGCATTTTCCACTATAAATTCCTCTTGTGTTAATTTCAACAATTGTATTCAAGTTCTTAATTATATCAAGGGTTTTATCCACCAAATCAATATACCATTTTTCATTTTCCTTAAAAAAACGGTTTTTGTTGTGCATTTTAACTTTATCGAAATGAGCAATAATATCGGGTTTTTGAGTAAGGAGCATTTCGTTGATTTGCTCGAAATAAGATGTAACGGCTAACTGAATATCACCCTTAAAAATCTCCTGCAAGCCTTTTTCATAACCTTCAACAGGTCCATCAATAAACCAGAGTTCATTATTGTGTTTCACCAGATGCACTCCACCAATAGCATAATCCAAATTGCATAGCTTCTTAAATTCAGCTATGCCGGTGGTGGTTCCGGGGATATAGTCGATTTCAAGAGAAAGGAAAATTTCAATTTGATTTTGGTATTTGGTTTTAAGTCTTTCGATTTCTTTGCAATAGTTTTGAAGTTCTCCCTGCCGAATACTCCATTTATTATCAAATGGAACCGGAGCATGACTTGAAAACCCCAAATATTTAAAATTTCTACTCAAAGCCTCCTTAACAAAATCCTCAGGTTTAGCCTTTCCATCACAAAAATATGAGTGAGTATGATAATTAAATTGAATCATTTTGCAAGTTTAGTTAAAAATTTTGAGAATGGTTTTCTAATAATGGCAATAGTAATTAAAAAGTTTGTATTTTAAGCTTCATTAAATCAGCGATATAGAGTAATTTCGCAAAATGGTATGTAAGTTGACAAAAAAAAATCAAAAAAAATTATCAATTAATAAATCAATTAAAATAATTTATTAATTTAGCTCTGAAAACAATTAACTTATAAATAACCGTATAATATGAAACGAATTAATAAATTTCTTGCTATTGCTTTATTGTGTTTTATTGGGATTAATGGTTTTGGGCAGACAACTTTAACACCGGGTGATATTATTCTGGTTACATTAAATGCTGATGGTAACAAAAATTTTGATTTTGTACCGTTGGTATCCTTAGCATCAGGAACAGTTATTAAATTTACTGATGACGCATGGATTACTAGTAGTGTTGATTGGCGTGGAGGTGAAGGTATTTTAACTTATACTGCACCCACTGCGATAAGTGAAGGAACAGTAATTTCATTTCCAGATATTAATAATGTTGTTACTCCTTGGAGTGAATCTGGTGAATTTAACCCTAGTGGTGAAGGTGATAATATTATTGTTTATCAAGGCGATGAAACAAGTCCATCATTTATTTATGGTGCAGGATGGGCTAGAGGAAGTTCAGTTTGGACATATAGTAGTACAACAGCTCCAACTGAGAGGTCAGATATTCCGGGAGGCCTCAGTATAGGAGCTAATACAATTATTAATCCTGGAACAACTGATAATTATCAATATGATAAAACAAAAGGTGTTTCAGGAAGCAAAAGTGTTATTTTAGGTTTATTGGCAAATTCATCAAATTGGAAAAGTGATGATTTAAATTCTTATGCTCCTTTGGTTGCAACTTTTGATAATACTGATTATACCCTCCCCATCCAACTCATCTCCTTCAACGCTAACAAAAACAACCAAAATATTGAACTATTCTGGTCAACCGCCTCCGAAATTAACAATGAATTTTTTACAATCGAACGTTCAAATGATGCTGAAAACTTTGAAATTGTTAAAACAGTTGAAGGAGCAGGCAATAGCAATGAAATAATAAACTATTCTGAAATTGATGAATCTCCATTAAACGGAATCTCATATTATCGCCTTAAACAAACTGATTTCAATGGTGATTTTACTTATAGTGAAATTGTTGCTGTTGAAAATACTACGGATAATTTGAGTTTGAAAATCCAAAATATTTACTCTAATTCCAATAGCATAAATTTCATAATTTCAAATCCAAATCTGGAAAACTTAAGTTATGAACTTATTAATATATTAGGCGAAGTATTATTTTCATCTAAAGTTGATTGTGTGATTGAGAAATCAAAAATTGTAGTTAATACAGAAGGACTTTCTCATGGAATATATTTTATAAAAATCAGTGGAGAAAAGGAAACAATAGTGGAAAAAGTATTGATTTAAAATCTATTAGAACTTTTGTAAAATATAATTTAAAATTGGAAAAACAATTTTATTTTGGGAAGTTATAATAATGAAGGAATTTGTAATAGACACATAAACAGCCAATTAACTTAATTGGAATAAAGTTTGTTAAACAAGTTATGTTAAGGAAATAAATAGTTGAAAAGTTTTAATTGAGATAAAATTATCTAAAAATCAGTTTGTAACTGCGGCATATAGAAAGCGATAGAAGAAAATCAAGAAAGATGTTATTAAGAATTAATTAAGAAAGTTTATTTCATTGTTATAATAAATTGAATTAAAAAAATATTATATTTGTATTAACAATTAAAAATTAAAAAAAAAACATCATGAAAAAATTTACTCTAATTTGTGCAATATTATATGCACTCACAGTAGCTTTGCCACAAATAACATTCGCTCAAGGAGCTGGAAATGCTTTAGATCTTGATGGAACCAATGACTGTGTTAATATAGTCAATTTTGGGATAACTAATACCTTTACAGCAGAAGCATGGATTAAACCTGATGTAACTACAGGAACAGATCCTTATTATTATACGGTTATGGCTTCTTCTGTTTCTTATCCTGCTTCTGGTTATCCAATCTTTATTATAGTTCATGGCTCTGAACTTAGAGTATGTGCATATCAAGCTAATCCAAGTATTTATATTGAGACATCAGGAGCCGGATTAACTACAGGTACTTGGTTTCATATTGCTGTTACGGCTACAAAAAATAGTACGACTAAAATCTATGTTAATGGTATAGAAAGAGGTTCTGGTACAGCTGGAACTCAAGATATGTCAACTATCTTGACTATTGGAGATTTAAGACCAGACAGAGGCTTATGTTTCAATGGTACAATTGACGAAGTCCGAATTTGGAATGTTGTTCGCACTCAAACCGAAATACAGGAGTGGATGAATAAGACCAATGGTTTAACAAGTGAGACAGGTCTTGTTTCAGTTTGGCATTTAGATGAAAGTGCAGTAGGATTAGGAAGTGTTATAGATTCTAAAGGTAGTAATAACGGTACTCCAACCAATATGGACAACAACGATTGTGTTACATCTACTGCACCAATAGGAGATGAATCACATGTAGGTACAGGCACGAGCAGTCTTTCAGAAAACGCAGATGTTCCTGTTGATATTAGTTGGGATAATGACCCTGGTACAAATGCAATTTTTTCTGCCATTCAGATAAATGGAACTCCTGATATAACTACAGGACTTTTAGCAAATGTTGCCAATAAATATTGGGAAATATTTCTTGTGAATAATGATGCTTTTCAGGCAGATGTGAAGTTTCACTATGATGGTATTAGTGGAATTAGTGATGAAGCCGAACTGAAACTTTATACTCGTTCAAATGCCGGTGAAGCATGGAGTGAAGTTACAGGCATTACGATAAATAATGAAGGAAATAATACTGATGGTGTCGGTTTTATAACAGCAAATGATCTCACGAGTTTCAGTCAGTTCATCATCACAAGTAGTGATGTTGAAGGTAATCCTTTGCCTGTCGAATTATTAAACTTCTTTGCAAATTGCAAAACTCAAAACACAGTTGAGTTAAACTGGTCAACCGCCTCCGAAATAAATAATGATTTTTTCACTATTGAACGTTCACAAGATGCTGAAAACTTTGAAATTGTTAAAACAGTTGAAGGTTCAGGTAATAGCAATGAAATATTAAAATATTCTGAAATTGATGATTCTCCATTAAACGGGATTTCATATTATCGCCTTAAACAAACTGATTTCAATGGAGATTACACTTATAGTGAAATTGTTGCAGTTGAAAACACATCTGATAATTTGAGTTTGAAAATTCAAAATATTTACTCAAACCCAAATAGCATAAATTTCACAGTTTCAAATCCAAATCTGGAAAATTTAAGTTATGAACTTATTAATATATTAGGGGAAGTTTTAATTTCATCTAAAGTCGATTATGTGATTGAGAAATCAAAAATTGTGGTTAATGCTGAAGGACTTTCTCATGGAATTTATTTCTTAAAATTAAATAGTGATTCTCAAACCATTTTAAAGAAAATTTTCTTCTAAAACAGTTGTTTTTGTTTTTAACTTCAAACAACAATAATTCTTTTTTTTTACATTTACATGCTTCGGGCTTTACATTAGCTTGTTATTGCCTTATATTTGAGCGTTGTTTTTTTGATAGGTGTTTCTATAATTAAATTAAATAAGTTTAAAATAACTAATTCTAAATGTTTGTGACAGACTTTTCACATAAAGAGTTTCTTGGGTATTTAATTTCAGGAAATTGTAATAAGTGTTCAAATATAGCACATGACTTTCTTTCAAAAGGAATGTCAATTATTGAGCTTTATGAAGAGATTTTCAAAAAAGCACTTTATGATGTTGGAGAACTATGGGAATATAATAAAATAAGCGTTGCAACCGAACATTTAGCTTCGGCAATAGTTGAAGGTCTGCTAAATGAGCTTTATACTTATGTAGCATCACAGGAAAAAACAAATAAAATAGTCCTTGTTGCATGTGTTGAAGAAGAACATCATCAGATTGGAATAAAAATGATAGGTGATATTTTTGAGATGAATTTCTGGGATTCTTATTTTCTTGGAGCAAACACTCCTGTAAATGAACTTATTAAATACGCAAAACTTACTAATCCTAATATTATAGCTCTGTCGTTAAGTATTTATTTTCATCTGCCTATTCTTGAGAAAATGATTATACAAATAAGAAAAGAGTTTCCCGATTTACTAATTTTAATTGGTGGTCAAGCATTTAAACATGGTGGTGAAGAAATATTATCAAAATATCAAAATGTAATATTAAAAAAGAATTTAATTGATACTGAGGAATTTATAAAAAAATTAAATAAAAATGGATAAAGAATATTTATTAAAAACCGCAAAACAGCTTAATCAGGTTAGCCCTGAAACTGCTGAAGAGTACAATAATAAATCAGATGAGTTAGTCTTAAAAATGAATGAAATAATGATGTCAAGACCAGACATAAATTCATTGGTAGGAGAGCAAAATTTATCTATGATGAAAGACAATCACGCTAATCATGTAAGATTTATTTCTTCTGTTTTAAAAAATTTTAATGCAGAAATATTAGTTGAGACAATTTCGTGGGTTTTTAGAGCTTATCGCAGTCATGGCTTTAAAACAAATTATTGGGCAGCCCTATTGAATTCCTGTATTTCTGCAATAAAAGATGTTTTAACTTCAAAAGCCTACAAAGAAGTTTTAGTATATTATGAATGGATGCAAATTAATATACCGGTATTTGTTGAAGTTTCTGACCAAAAACTCGAAGCTTCGAATAATCTTAATTAATAAATCAAAGTGCAAAATTTCTCTTACCTATTATCTGATTGGACAGATGAATTAAATTCTACACTAATTGAGAATAATTCATTTTGTGTGGCTTTGTTTTCAACAAATGGAAACTTATTATTTGCTAATGAAGCAATGAAACATCATCTAATTGATGAATCGAAAGATAGCTTAATTAACCCAACTTTTAATAAGCTTCTTACTTTAGATTATTCTAATATCCTAATCTTTAAAGGTTTTCTAACATTAGGAGATTATTCATCAGTTAATACTTCCATTTTATCTAATATTTTCAGAAAAAATGATAAGATATTAATTTTAGGTGGTGTTAATGCTATTCAACTTCAGGAGCAAAATGCCAATATTCATAAACTGAATCAGGAAAACCTAAATCTTCAACGAAAGCTAATTAAAGAAAAACTAATTCTTGAAAATATTTTAAGCAAACTAAACGATGCAAATGTTGAATTAAAAAAACTAAACGAGGATAAAGATAGTTTCATGTCCATTTTAGCTCATGATTTGAGAAGTCCGTTTTCTGCATTGATTGGGTTTTCGGAT
>JAIPBB010000063.1 GCA_021739805.1 Saprospiraceae bacterium
TTCTCCTTAGCCTTATTTCCGTCATTCCTCGATACGCCACGCAAATAATTAGTGCTAAATTCTTATTTCATCAAAGCGTGGCACTCGGTCTGACAATCACTTCGGACTTCTGTCTTCCGTCTTCCGACTTTTCACTTTTGCCTTTTGACTTTTTACTTTTGCCTTTTTACTTTTGCCTTTCTCCTTAGCCTTCTCCTTAGCCTTCTCCTTCTCCTTAGCCTTCACTTCCAACTAATCACTACTCTTATTTAATAAAAAAACAATCTTCTTAATAATATTAGCATCATCTGTCATCAATTCAAGGTCGTCTAAATCATCAACATTGATTTGAATTAGCTGAGTGTCAACTTTTGCTTTATAAGTTTTGTTGCTGTATTCATTGCCAATAGCCAAAATCGCACTATAATTACCAAAACTTTTATTTTGAATATTATCAATAATACTTTCGATTTGTCCGTTTGCCACAATATAAATGCTGTTATCTGCATTAGGATTATCCGATAATATTTCACCCTTTTTAAGTAAAAGTTCTTCAGTGCTAATAGCAAGTTCAGATAAGTATTCTTTAGGAATATCGTCAAATAAGTCAGTTTGTTTTAAAATTTTGACTTTATCAATATTGAGTAAAAAATCATTAATGCCAGTTTTTAGCTTATCTGTTGTTGGTTGTAATCTGTCTAAGTCGCTTTTCTTGAATGTAACAATCGATTCAAAATATTTATCAGGGTTAGAGTTATATAATGCCCAGGCGGAGGTTTCTGCTAAAACAGGGTCAGGGTTAATTAAATTTGCTGTTAATATTCTTGCTGTCAATTTATAATCGAAATCTTTTAAAAGCCTGATAGCATTTGCTTTTGTCCATCGGTTAATTTTTGTAAAATCTTTGTTTATTATATCAATCAGGCGGTCAATCAGGCTTAGTTTTTCTTGTGGAAAAAGGAAATAATAATTATTAATGCAATCAGCAATACTCAAATCATCAACAAGAGGAACCAACAATTCTTTAATATCTTCAGAAAGTGTCATGTCAATAATTTCAAGAGCATACATTCTGGAGTCTTTATCATCCTTTTTGATGCTTTCAAAAACATGTTGCATTGTTTTGGAATCATAAATAAGCGACAGCAGTAGGAAAATATTTTGTTGTTTTTGGTGTAACTCTGTTTCTAATGCTTTTGTAAGAACTGCATATTCCTGGGCATCACCAATATCTAAAATTGATGCCATTAACCAAACGGTTATTGAAATTTCTTCTTCAATTGCTTGTTTTATAAATGGAATTTCAATTACGTTGGCTGAATATTCCATATTACTTAAGGAGATAAGAATTTCAGATTTAACATCTTTATTATGATAATTTATCTTAGACCGCAATATCTCAACTGCTTTTTTACTCCCTATGTGTTTAATTAGCCTTATAATTTGAATTTGAATTTGCTTGTTATTCCCCATTTTATGAAAGAAAATTTCAAGGTCATCAAGAATTTGTTCGCCAATCATCTTAATCGCAGAAATAGCAGTATTATTAAATGCTGATAAAGAAAGATTATCAATAATATGTGGCCATAATTCAACTCTTTTAATTTTACCGGCAGCAATTATAGCATGCTTTTTTACTATTGTATTTTCGTCATGTATTAGGTTTATAATAAGCTTGTATGCATTATATCTGTTGCAAATACTTAGCAATTTGGCTGCGTATTCTCTGTCTTTAGGGTTATCAGATTTTGATAAATTAGTAATTTCTGAAAAAGGGATGTCTTCGATTTCTGCCAAAAGATTATAAATTTCCTGTAATAATTCCTTATGTGATTTATCCGTTTCGATGATTAGTAAATTTTCAATTAGTTTAACAGGAAAAACAATTTTCTTTGATTTTACAAGATGAATAATTTCGGATTTTATTTCCAGGCTCGATTTATCAAGAATTTCTTCAATTAGCTCATTAATTTGTTCAGGAGCAATTCTTTCTAATATATTTATAGTGTTTCTAAAATACTGTACATCCAGCAATGCTATTTGTTGGTTTAGATGAATTTGCTTTTCCTCTTTTTCCAATTCCTTAGCTGATTTCTTTTTTTGTTTAAATATTATGTCTTTAAGGGTAAGTCTATATTCCTTATACATTCGGAATCCTACTGTTGCCCAAAAAGCAAGAATAATTATAAAAATATAACTTATCTGAACCAGGTTAAGCCCACTGAAAGTAAGAATTAGTAGTAAAACACCAGCTATTGCATTTCCGAGTGCCTTTGGTCCGCCTTCAATTTTACTTTGAACAGAAAGTCTTTCTTCTGGTGCTAATGGTTGATATAAGATTTGAAAAGCAGGGTCATGAAATGATGACCTTAATGACCTTGTGAAAAGTTTGCTTAACATAATAAAGGAAAAGAACATAGCAGCAGTTCCATATAGAGTGCCTGACACAGATGATAATGTGAAACTGAAAATAAGTGCCAAAGGGAGTATTATCAAACCCAATTTGATTCCATACTTGCTAATAAGCCTTCCTGTTAAAAAGGTTTTTAATATAAATTCAATAATCATTATTATACCAAATAATATCCCAATAAATCCGGTTAGCATCTTTTTATCCGGAAATTCAATTTTGGCTTGTGCATTAAAAATATAATCCACGAAAACTGCACCCAAAATTGGCAGCATGGCTAATAGGAAAATGTTGAAGTAATATTTGTTCTTAAAAAGGTCAGTAAATTTATTTTTTCCTTTTATTTTTTCCGATTTTGAGACAATCTTTATTGAAAGTTGTTCTTTGAATTTTTTAATTATCTTAAACATTATAAAGACACAAATAAGCAATGAAATAACAGGAATAAACAATAAACTTTCTGTTACAGTAAATTTTAAAATAAAAGGGATAGAGAAAAAGCCTAAAATGAATGAGATAACTTCGCCTGTATTTATTAATCCATATAGTCGTTTGCCTTGCTGCAAATCGAAAATCTTTGTTGAAATAGCCCCAAAGCTCACTCCATTAACAAAAACAAAAACTCGTATCCATGCAAAAAGCAAAAAAGCAAAAATCTTGAAGCCTGCATAGAAGTAAAAAATTGTTAGAACAAAAACTGAGAAAAGCAGAAATAGAACAACAATTTTAAGAAGCTGTGAAAAATCAAATTTCTTTTGAATTCTTGTGTAAATAAGTCCAAGCAAATAAACAGTAATTCCACCGGCAATATAGGCATAAGGCAGCATTCCTCGCTCAAAACTAGTCAAGAAAATTGAAGTTGAAGCAGATATAAAAAAGGCAGTTGCCGACCCAATAAAGAATGAATAGATTAAAAGCAGTTTAATACTACTCTCTTCTCCCTTTCTTATGTTTAATGCTTTTTGTAAAGAGAATTTCATTCTTCTTTCTTTTTGTTATCTGTTAATTTGCTTTTCTAATTTTGATATTTCCTGTTCCTTATTGTTTGCAACTTGTATCTTGCATCTTGTATCTTACATCAAATTTCCATCTTTAAGCACTTATTTCTCGCCTATAACTATTTTCACATTTAGCCTAATAAAAACCAGGTAACGAACATCCTGGAAAACATCTTTGCAGTAGGCAAAATGAAGTCCGAAAGTGTTACTGAGTTTTATCGTAGTTGATGGTCCAATAAACCACATTGGTGTTTCACCAAAATTGGTTTGACCATAACCTAAAACACCGACACCAAGTATTTTATTAAGTTTATAATCAAAAAATTGAACATGGTAATAATGGTCTTTTGCTTTATCATTTAATCCAAAGAATAATCTTCCTTGAAGATTTATTAGAGCTTTATCATTAAAAAGCATCTTGTTGTAATCTAGCCTGATGCCTGTCCAATAGCGTTCTTTTGTATCAAATTTTGAGTAACTAAAAACTTTAAATGCTTTAAACTTTCGTCCAATCATTATATCGGTTCTAAATACTTTTGTAGGCTCAACATACACAAAGTCAGTAGGTCTCCATCGAAATTCCCAGTCATTTTTAGCAAAAGTTAATCGGATTTCAGGAGATAATTTATACCATAAGTCAATATTTTGAGAGAACAAATTGCTGCCACAAAACAATAAAAAAAGTGTTATTAGTATATATTTTCGATGCTTTTTATTCATTTTTTATTCATTAAAATTTTTTATGAATTTTTCACAGCCATTTATTTATAGTCCAAATTATTCACAGGTTTTTTGATAATCAATATCACTTCCTATGTACTTATTCCATTCTTCTTGTGTAAGATTACGCTGTGCTTTTTCGCATGCAATTTTCGATAAAATTGAAGTATTAACCAGCCAAGTCCTTACTGTTTTATCTTTACCAGATGAAATTAATGTTTCTCCTTTTGAGTCGAAAGCAAGACCTAATACCCAGGAATCGTGTTCGTCAATTTTTATTGGTTCGTTTTCAGGATTTTCATAATCCCATATTCTAATAGTACCATCATAACTTGATGTTGCAATTGTTTTATTATTAGGGTTAAAACAAATTGAGCTGATTCTTGATGTATGACCTATCAGATGTGTGGGTCTGGCAGATAGATTATTAACCTGCCATAATTTCAGTTCACCTTTTGAGCTTCCGCTAATAAGAACTTCTCCCTTATTGCTAAAAGCCAATGAAAGAATTGCATCACCCGATTGTTGAATAATTGTTGGGCTGAAATTAACACCACTAAGTTTCATAATTGAGATTCTACCTTTTTCGGTAGCAAAGGCAATGTGTTTTCCATCTTTACTAAAACAAACAGAAGTGTATTTTTCAGTTGATTTTTCAATTATTGTTGATTTTGTATTTGCGGAGTTAATTTCCCACATCCTAATGCTTCCATCTGAACTGGCAGACACTAAAGTTTTATTGTCAAAACTGAAAATAATTTTATTTACAATTGAAGTATGTCCTGACAGAACTTGTGGTGCATCCAAAATTTGATTTGAATTCCATAATAGTATCTCACCTTCAACAGTTGCAGCCGCTATTAAATTTCCATCAGGTGAAAAACAAACACTTCTAAAACCTTGCTTTCCAAATTTTATGGTTTTAAGATTTATAGGCTTTGGATTTTTTCCCTGGTTGATATCCCACAATTTCACAGTTCCATCTTCACCACATGAAACAATGGTTTTGTCATCTTTAGAAATATCAACGGCATTGGCCTGGTCTTGATGTCCATGTAAAACATTTTTTCCATTTGTTACCTGTAATAATGCATTAAAGATATCAGGGTCGTTTTCCAAACCTCCGTTATCTTGGCTAAACATAAAAGCTTGTTTAGCTAATAATGTTGGCAAAGGTCCCGGTGCTGTTGCATTAAGTTTTGATGCTTGAACAGCTATTGACCTTGCTATTGCGAGAAGTCTTAAGCTATAAGTTTTCTTTTCTGAAGTCTCAGCTCTTTTTCTTGCTTTTTCAGCTTTTTGACTTTGGTCAACTGCAATTTCTTTCTGTTGGTCAGCAATTTCCTTAGAAATAATTGCTTGATCCTTTGCTTTATCAGCTTCAATTTTAGCAACAATGGCTCTCGTTCTTTCAGTTAATGCAATTGACTGTTGTTTTACGGCATAATCTTTTTGTTCCTCAGTAATGATTTTTTGTTGTTCTGCAATTTCTTGTTGTTGCTCCGAAATTCTTTTCTGTATTATTGCTTCTTTTCTTTGTTCTGCTGCCTTTTTGCTTTCAGATATTGCAAATTGTTTCTGCTCAATAGCTGCATTTTCCTGGGCTTCTGCTTTGAATTTTAGGTTAAGAGATACTATTAAAAAAAGCAGAGAAATAATTGATGCACTTCCAAGGAATATTGCAAATCTTTTAGCTCTTTTCAGATCACGTTTTTGTTTGTTTTCTTTTTTAGAAATTTCAAGTTCAAATTCCTTTTTGCAATATTCAAGATAGGTTATTGTCCTATCAAAAGATGGGTCATATCTGTTTGCCCATGTTGGATTAGGTTTGTGATTTTTTTGCCAGTTTATAGCTAATTGAAGTTCAGGATTAACCCATAATCCTGTTTTCCCTTGTTGGTATAATTCTGCCGATTTTGAAAGTTGAATATAAAGTTGAGCCGATTCTGTTTCTTCTTGTATCCAGGTTCTAAGGCGAGTCCAAACTCTCATTATACTTTCATGAGAAATATCAATTGTTGTATCACTGTCAATTTTGAATTTGTGTGGTGGCATTAGAAACGCACGTCCTTCCATTCGAAATTTTTCGATAATATTTATTACATCATCTTCCCTGGCATTGGCAATTGTGCAAATTTCGCTTAATAAAGTAGGTCGTCTTGTGCCTCTGTTATCAGTTCCAAAATCGGTTAAGGCTTTGAAAAGCTTCTCAATAATTTCTTTATCTTTTTGTTCAGGAAATTCGTTGTAGATTTCTTCAGCATGGAATGACAATGCTTGTTCCATTGTCCCAATTGCTTCGTAATGTGAAATGTCAATTGGTTGATCTTCAACCCGGTTTTCTTTCCAATAATCCCAGGTTCTCATCAAAGCATGCTGTAATATTGGAAGTTGGTCGTTATCATTATCCAAATCATCAATTAACCTATCAATTAGTCTCTCAGATATTTTACCATTAAAAACTTCAATAGGTCCGGTAATGGCAAGTTTTTGTTCTTCTACAGTCATTTTGGGAACAAGATACTGACCTTCATTTATTGTTTCTGTTAGATTTCTGTAATCAGTGCAATCATCAAGAAAATCAGAACGCATTGAAAGAATTACATATATTGGAACGTCTTTCTGTTGGACTGCATTTAGGAAAAGGTCAACAAAAAAAGAAGCATCTGTAACAGAATGGAAACTGGTTTTATGTGCTTTGAATCTGAAAAGTTCTTCAAATTGGTCAATAACAATTAGTTTGTTTTTTTTGATTTTTAAATTATTTTCCTTGACAAACTCAATTAAGCCATTAGAGTCTGACCTTAGCTTTTCTTCAATTTCTTCAGATGAATAATTTAAGCCGGAGCTTTTATCAGGAACTAGTGATTTAGCCATATTGCCAATAGGGTCATCTCCGGGTCTGAAGATACTTAAATCCCAGTCAAGATCATTGTCTTTCATTTTCCCTTTCAATAAGGATGGCATTAAGCCTGCTCTGACTAATGATGATTTCCCACATCCAGAAGAGCCGATAATGGAAAGGAAATGGGTTCTTGAAAGTTTTTTTATTAAATCGTTTATCTGGGAATCTCTACCAAAAAAAATAAAGTCTTCATCCATTTGATAGCTTCGGATTCCGGGAAATGGATATGTAAGCTTTTTGTTATTAGTCATATACCTAAATTAGCTTTCGGATGTGAATTGTTGCCTTTATTACAAGCATAAAATTACACAATTAATCTTTAATAATAAAATTTAGCCTCATAATAGTAAATGTTTTTTGTTATTTGAAAATTTAATGATAGATTTGTGTAATAGTAAATCAGAAGTATATATTGTTTTTATAAATGTTAAATTACCCTTAAATAGTACATTGTTCAACAAATTAAAATTTTCTTGTAATGAACAGTAAAAGTATAATTATTCAAAACGATGTTAGTGAATTATTCAAGTTGGCAGAATTTGTTGAAGTGACAGGAGAAGAATGGGACTTGCCAATGAAAATTGTTTTCAACCTGAACCTGGTGTTAGAAGAACTAATTTCAAATGTTATTTTTTATGCCTTTGATGATAATGAGAAGCATGAAATTGAACTCAAATTCGAAAACGATAATAGCATTTTAAAAATTGTTCTAACTGATGATGGAAAAGAATTTAACCCATTTCAGGTATCAGTTGAAGAAGAATTAACAAAATCTGCTGAAGAAAGAGAAATTGGCGGTTTAGGGATACATTTTGTTAAAAAACTAATGGATGTTTATAAGTATGACAGGCTTAATAACCGAAATCAAATTACATTAGAAAAGAAATTAAATTAATTATAAAAAATCACTAAAAATGGAAATTAATATTCAAAAAAGCGGAGATGTTTCTATTCTTGAATTAAATGGAAGATTGGACACAACGAATTATAATGAAATTGAAAAGAAGTTTGACGAATTAATTAGAAACAATGAAGTTAAACTATTGGTTGACTGTACAAATCTTAGTTATATAAGTAGCTCAGGACTTAGGGTTTTGCTAAAATCATTAAAAGCAATAAATGCTGCAAAAGGTAAATTCATTCTTTGTGCTTTACAAGAGAACATTAATGAAGTTTTCGAAATCTCAGGTTTCTCAAGCATTTTTGAAATTTGTGCTGACCAAAGTGAAGCAATGGGAAAGTTTTAGTTTCGGGTTTCATTTCGACTCCGCTCAATGACCCAAGAACGAACACTGAGTCGAAGTGCAGGCGTTTCAGGTTTCACACTTCGACTTCGCTCAGTGCAAGGGTTTCAGGTTTAGTTGAATAATTATAGAATTGATTATGATGAAATTAAAGTTGCATCGGAGTTTGGGAATAAGTTATTGGAATATATAAGAGAACGAGATTTAGTATAAAAAAAGCCGGTTAATACCGGCTTTTAACTTTCTATTTCATTTCAATTAGTTTCTTCGTAAAGACTCTATCATCTATTTGCATTCTTAAGAAATACAGCCCTGTTGAGTGTCCCAAATCCTGGGCACTAAACTGATATTTATAGCTGCCAGTCATTTGTTTCTCATCAACCAGAAGACTAATTCTTTCGCCAACGACATTATAAACTTCAACTTTTACATTTGCCGGTTGATATAGTTCGTAAGCAATATTTGTTTTGTCGTTATATGGATTTGGATAAACAGAAATGGAACTGCTCATCACAAACTCAGAAACCCCAACATTGGTGACATTAATATAGCCAAATTTTGTAGAAGAACTTGAACCATTTGCATTACTGGTTGTTAGACTTACATCAAATACACCGAGAGAATCATAAATATGCACAGGATTTTTTGTTGAATCTGATTTACCATCACCAAAATCCCATTGCCAGATTGAAGGCCCACCAATTGATTCATCGTAGAACTGCACAGTTAAAGGAATATTTCCGCTTATTGGATTTGCATAAAAACCGGCAGAAAGTCCTTGCAGGAATGTATTTGCAATGTTTGACCTTGAGGAGTTAAAGTTTGTATTAGCTTTTGAACTGCTTGGATTACAAGGTAGTCCGGGTTTGATAATTTCAATAGCATAGTAACAGTGGTTGGGTCCGTTTGCATCATTATATTGAAGAGTAGTTGCAGCCATTGAATCAATCAATGTCCAGTTTAAGTTAATATCAGCTCTCCATATTCTGTAAGTTGCCACAGTGAAACCTTGATATCCCTGCCAGTTAAGAGTCCAGCCACCTCCTAATAGCGGGCTGACGGCAAGATGCATTGTAGCATGAACCGGACTTAATGCAGATTCATTACTGCAAGTATCAATGCTTGTAATAGCATATCTTTCTCTTTTCGCAGCAGGATTTGATGAAATATCAATGTACGTACTCAAGCTGTCAACATCCTTGTTTGCAATTAAATTAAACACTCCTGTAACAGTAGATTCTTTATAAATATTGTAAGAGACAACACTAACATTAGGAGTTTTTTCCCATACAATAATATTCTTTTGAGTAGCAGAGTCAACACCCACAATGCACAATTGTTCATTAGCAAAAGGTAAGCTAACATTAACATTAATTGTATCAGAATTTGCCTGACAACCATATTGGTCAATAACAGAACACCAGTAAGAACCTGTATTAGTAACATTTAATTGAGGATTGAAAGAACCTACATTCCAAATAGTGTTATACCCAAATCCCGGACTTAAAATAATGTTACCACCATCACAGAATGTAGTATCATTTCCCAGATTAACAACAGGAAGATGATGTACTGTTAAAGTTTTGTAGTTTGTTTGTGCTGTACCGCAAGTATTTGTTAGGACACAATAGTAATATCCTGCATCAGCCAGCGCAACAGAATTAATAGAATATGTGTTATTAGTAGCTCCGGCTATTGCACCATTTGCATTAAACCATTGATATGAAATTGGTAGAGTACCTGTTGACTGAACACTGAAAGTCATACTTTGACCTACACATCTTGATGAATCACCCGATTGATAAGTAATCAAAATAGGGGAGTTGACTGTAAGATTAATATTTGAAGTAGAATCAGAACCACAAATATTTGTTGATTTACAATAATAGTTTCCGGCATCAGATAAACTGACAGGTGAAATAAGATACGAATTACTTGTAGCTCCTGAAATTGCACTAATCCCCTTATACCACTGGTAGTTGATAGGGTATGTTCCACTAGCAGCTAAACTAAATTGCACGCTTTGCCCTTCACACTTTGTTGTATTAGAAGATTGGGTTATTATATTTGGTGGAGTATTAACTGTTATGACCATAGTATTTGATGTTGCAATTCCACAAGAGTTGGACACCTTACAGTAATAGTATTCAGCAGAACTTGCAGAATACGTACTATTGTTTGCACTTCCAATTGCGCCAGTGCTATTATACCATTGATACGCCAATGGCGTTGAGCCTGTAGCAGTAACACTAATAGTTGTTGAACTTCCTGAGCAAATTGTAGAGCTGGACGACTGTGATGTAATTAATGGAGCTGAGTTAACTGTCAGTGAAGCAGAATTACTTTGTGCATTACCACATGCATTGGTAGCTATACAATAGTAAGAACCGGCATTAGATAATGAAACAGGAGAAATTAAATATAAACTATTAACAGCTCCTGCAATTGCACCACTTCCATTATACCATTGATATGAGATGGGTGATGTCCCTGTTGCATTAATACTAAACTGAGCACTTTGTCCTTCACATTTTGTTGAAATTGAAGGTTGAGTTGTAATTCCTGGTGAAGTATTAACTGTTAAAATCATTGTATTAGAAGTAGAATTACCACAAGAATTCGTTGCAATACAGTAATAATTTCCCGCAGTATTAGCAGAATATGTATTGTTGGTTGCTCCAGCAATGGCACTGCTATTATTAAACCATTGATAGGTTGGAGTTGGAGTTCCACTTGCAGTAATACTAAAAAGATTATTGCTTCCCGAACAAACAGATGCACTACCTGACTGAGCAGTTATACTTACATTTGTGTTTACATTTAATGTCATGGCAGTACTAGTAACATTGCCGCAACTATTAGTCACTTTGCAATAATATGATGCTGCATCTGATGAATTGACCGAACTGATGGTGAATGTGTTATTATTTGCACCTGAAATAAGGTTAGCACCTTTATACCATTCATAAGTCAGAGGTGTTGCACCTATTGCATAAATATTAAATGTTACACTTTGATTCTCGCATACTGTTTGGGAGGATGATTGAGATACAATTTGTGGTAATGCCTTAATGGTTAATACTGATTGATTTGTACTGTCGCTGGAACAAGCGTTAGTTGCTTTGCAATAATATGTTCCTGCATCTGTTATTGATGCGGGTGAAATATTATAGCTCACACCTGTTGCTCCTGCAATTATATTATTATCCTTATACCATTGATATGAAATTGGAGCGGTACCCGTTGCTGATGTTGAATATGTATAGGAACCATTTTCACATATATCGTGAGTAGCACTAATTGAAATTATTGATGGAGGTGTTTTTATTGTAAGAGTAGCACCGTTACTTTGAGCAATTCCACAATTATTTGATGCAATGCAAAAGTAGTTTGAAGCGTGGTTAGCAGTAACAGAATTTATAGTGTAGGTACTGTTTGTTCCTCCCGATAATTGGCCATTTAAATTATACCATTGATAGCTAATAGGTTCCGTTCCGGTAGCACTGATTGAAAAGCTGGTATTTGAACCAATGCATGCTGATGTATATGACGGATTTGATGCAATTGTCGGTAATGTGCGGACTGTTAATTTCACAGTATCTGAACTAATACTACCATAACTATTACTTATAATACAAGCATAATTTCCTGAATCAGAAAGTGCTACTGCCGGTATAACTAAAGTTGAATTTGTCGCTCCGGGAATATCGTTGCCATTTTTTTGCCATTGGTAATTTGCAGTAATACTAGCTGATACTGAAAAATTTCCTAAAGTACCCTCACAAACTGTTTGGGCAGTTGGCTGTAATGTTATAAAGCGTAAGGAAAGTTGACTTTCATAAGCTCCAATATCTATAGTATCACCAATAATTCTTAAATTGTCTGCTAAATCGTTATGTGGCAAACTTAATCCGTTTGCATTAGCCATTCCATTATTTATACATGGAGATGTTGTTGAAATACTCCAATTCGCATTTACTCCATCGTGTTGAGCTCCTGCTGCAGTTGATGGTGATGTAAACTCTGGATCATCATCAATATTATTTACATAAGCAGAAATATAATTATTTCCACTAATTTTGGTTATTCCCCCTTCGATATTATTATTGTAAAATTCGGGTGATGAAGAACTACTTAAATAAATATTACCATAAGAAGAAGATCCTGCAATTTCATTTCCATAAATAATATTATTGTAAAATGCTACTGTTGATGCCCATATATGTATTCCACCACCAAAACTCTTAGAATAGTTATTTGTAATCGTATTATTTGCTATTATTGGATTGCTATCATCAATGTAGATTCCACCACCTCTAGTGTATGTAGCCCCACTTGCACTATTGTTGCAAATTACATTATTAATAATTTTTGGATTACAACTTTCAATGTAAATACCACCACCATTATAGTCCGCTCTATTGTTAGAAATTATGCAATTTTTCACTAAAAGTTTTGATGTATTATAAATATATAATGCACCGCCTCTACCATAAGTTGTTGAAGCTTTTGCTTTCCCATATACTATTTTACAATAAACAAGCTTCGAAGTATCATTGGTAAGAGGAGTGCTATTGAATTGAATTCCTTTCCAACCACCTGTTTCTACAGACATATTACTGAAATTTGTAGTATCTTTAATTGAAAATGTAATAATTTCATCAGCAGTACCAACAGCATTTATTGTTCCTTGAACATCAATTTTATATTGACCTTGAATCTCAACATAAGTTCCCGGATTAATAATAAGAGTTGCACCATTATTAATAGTTACATCACAAGTTACTTTAATAGTATCAGCATCCCAATATGTATCCGATGATATGGTACAACTTGCAGTAATGTCATCTTGATTTTCAAAAGCACCCATATCGATTCTTCCATTGTAAATCCTATCGTTATTTGCAAGATCATAATCTGGTAGACCAAGCCCTGTAATACTTTCAGTTCCGGCATTTATACAAACTGAACCGGTTTGTAGAGACCAGTTAGGAGTTAAACCATTATAAGCAGCTCCAACATTTGATGAAGTACTATTAAATAATGGGTTTGTATTAATATTATTTAGAAAAACACCATTGTAATTAACTCCGGCACCCAAACCGCCAAATAATAATTTTCCTCCTTTAATATTACAATTATATATTTTTGGGTCGCTTCCTACATCACTTAAGTACAATTCACTTCCTCCAGCAACCATACCTGCAGAATCTCCATAAATTATATTATTTTTCAAAATAGGGTCAGCATTATTCTCAAGATATAGGCCTCCCCCATAACTTGACGCATAGTTGTTGCAAATTGTATTATTAATAAAATTACTTTTAACATCTCCTCCTATCCAAATTCCTCCCCCGATTACTGCTGTATTATTTGCTATAAGATTATTTGAAAGATTTGAAATATCTGAACCACCAAAATGTACACCACCACCTTTATCACTTGATGTGTTATTTGTAATTTTATTGTTGTAAAACTCTATCTCTCCTGATAGATATATACCACCACCGTATGTTGTAGCGGTATTTCCAGTTAATAGATTGTTCTTAATTGTACCATTGAAACCAGCCACTTTTATTGCACCTCCTATTTTAGAACTATTGTTTTTAAAAACATTGTTTTTGATTATTCCACTACCACCATTATTATAGCAGATAGCACCTCCATTTGCCCAGTATCCATTTGACTGGTTATTTGAAAATCTTGAGTTAGATACTCTGATTTTATATGTATATCGAAAGGATAATGCACCACCATATAAAAAAGAACCTTGAGCAGGTGTTCTGTTTGCATATTCTAAAATGCAATAGTCAAAAATTGATGAATCGTTTAAGTTTGATACTTGGTTAAAATGAATTCCATCCCATCCTGTTGTAGTGTTTAAGGCAGTAAAAGTGATTGAATCAGTCGGTGTTCCTTGGGCAATTAATGCTCCATTAACATCAATATAATGATGACCCTGAAAAATGACTTGAGTTCCCGGAGTAATAGTTAATGTAACTCCATTATTAATAACAACATCACAAGTGATATATACTTTGTTTGCATCCCAAACTGTATTGGTTGATATAGTACCACATGCAGTTATTGATGATTTATCTTCGTAAGGTCCCATATCGACAGCTGTACCAAATAGTCTTGATTTACCTTTAAGGTCTAATGCAGGAAGTTCAAGCCCTGTTATTGAAGGAGTTCCGGCATCTTTACATGGTGATAACTCGTTTAGAGACCAATCGCCAGAAGCTCCACTATTATTTGAGATTGACATTGAAATAGGATTTTTGAATAATGGATCTGAACTTATATTTCCTGTTCCTGAATATGTACCTCCTTCAATATCGCAATATTGAATGTTTAGACCCGAAGTAGGATAAATTTGTTTTCCAATATTATTAAAACTTGAAATATTTCCCCAAATAATATTATTTCTAAATACAGGATTTACAGTTGAGTTACGGTAAATGCCGGCACCTCGCGATGTTGAACTATTATATGCAATTGTATTATTAATTATCCATGGTGTATAAGCTGAGGTTCCATCAATATAAATACCCCCACCATAGCTGGAATTAGTTGTATTATTTACAATGACATTATTAATTATTTTAGCACTGGAATTATAGCAGTATATACCGCCACCTTCTGAATTTGATAAATTATTACTTATTATATTATTCCTTATAATCAATTTTGAGAAGCTTGAGATATAAATTCCACCTCCATACTGGTTCTGACTTATTGTCCCGTTTGCCTTTCCATTTTTTATAATACAATATTCTATTTTTGAAGTGTCATTAGCTGAAGAAGTACTATTAAAAACAATTCCATACCAACCAACTTCCTTATTGTGACAAGTGAAAATGATATTATTAGTGTGAGTTCCTATTGCAACAATTCTTCCGTTGACATCTATATGATGTTGTCCTAAAAAGTTAATCTTTGTTCCGGCTTGTATTGTCAGAGTTTTACCATTGTCAACAACTACATCGCAATTAACAAGAATATTCCCTGACCAGGTTGTATTAGTTGATATATTACCACATACAATTGTTGATGAGATATATTCTAATGCACCCATATCAATTGTGTCGGCATCAAAACGGAAATCACCATCAATATCAAAATCTGGAATATAATAGCCCGACTGGTATTGCCCCATATTTATACATGGAGATGATGATTGAATATTCCAATTTGCTGTCAATCCGTTGTATGTACTCCCTGCTCCACTTGACGGTGAAATAAAAACTGGAATTAAGTTAATATTTCCTGTTCCGGTGAATCCAGTTTCGATATCACAGTATTGAACTGTTGCATAACCGCTTTTTCCTATCTGAGGATATGTTGTAGCAGTATTCCCCCATATTATACAATTAATAATTTTTGGATTACAATTACTGCTGTTTACTAAAACTCCACCTCCTTGAAAACCGGCGGAATTGTTAACAATAGTGTTATTAATTATATCCGGATCTGATTTGCTGTCAATATAAATTGCGCCTCCCATACTTGCAGAAGTATTATTACAAATCACGTTATTTATTATTAAAGGTGATGAACTTGAAGAACATGAAATTGCTCCACCATAGTAGCTAGCGTAGTTATTGCTTATTATGTTATTACGGATTAAAACTTTTGAATATTTATTTAAAAAAATTGCACCACCTTGTTTGTCACTAGCACCTCCTGAGTTGGCTTTACCATAAGAAATAATACAATATTCAATTTTTGAAGTATCATTTGATGTTGAAGTGCGGTCAAACCTTATTCCACTCCAGCCTGTATTTGTATTTAAGGCAGTAAATATAATTTTATTTATTGCTGTTCCCTGAGCAAGGAGTTGACCTTTTACTTCAAGTTTATAATGCCCTTGAAATTCAACATATGTCCCTGGACTTATTGTAAGAGTTTTGTTTTTGTTAATTGTAATATCATCAGTTACTTTCACAGTATCAGCACTCCAGGTAGTGTTTGATGATATATCACTACTAACTGTAATGTTTATTGCTTTAGTTGAAATTGCACAAAGGAAAACGATTGCAATGGTTAAGGAATGTAATTTGTTTAGATTTTTCATAGCTACAGACTTTAAGTATTAACGAAGTAAGTTTATTACATAATGATTAAAAAAGATAAAGAATTTTTTCAACGCCTAAATTTATAATAATAAGTTACTTAATTTAAGAGAAATTCACCCAATTTGTATTAGTAAATTGCCTGATTATCTATTGTTTATATGAAATTTCAATGAGCGATTGTTGAAAAAAATTCTTTGATTTGTAAATATAGATATAAAAATAAAAATTTAAAAGAAAAATTTGTTTTTTTTAAGTAATCAACTTAATAGATAAGAGATTACAATAATTATTGAGACTTTATTGAGAAATGTCGAATTTTCCTTTTTATATTAAATAGAAGAAATTACAAGTAATCTGAGTTCGATATAAGGAGTCATTATAAATATTTAAATATCAATAGGTCTAGACTTTAGTCTAGGTATATATTTATGAAGATCCAAAAGAAATAGGGAGAATTTTGTAAAATATTATCAAATTACAAAATTCTCCCTATTTCTATCGTTTTGATTATTCACATATTGCTTTCCCTAATGAGCAGGCCTATATATATTCAACAGTATTAATAATTAATAGAGATTCATTCTTATATCGAATTCAGGTAAGTAGTTAAAGAGTCTTATTATCGCTTAAGTTGAATATAGAGAATCGAAGATTGATTTAAATTAAAAAAGCCGGCAAAAGCCGGCTTTAATTTTCTATTTCATTTCAATTAGTTTCTTCGTAAAGACTCTATCATTGATTTGCATTCTTAAGAAATACAGCCCTGTTGAGTGTCCCAAATCCTGAGCACTAAACTGATATTTATAGCTGCCAGTCATTTGTTTCTCATCAACCAAAAGACTAATTCTTTCGCCAACAACATTATAAACTTCAACTTTTACATTTGCAGGCTTAAATAATTCGTATGCAATATTTGTTTTGTCGTTATATGGATTTGGATAAACAGAGATTGAACTGCTCATTACAAATTCTGAAACTCCAACATTGGAAACGTTAATATAACCGAATTTTGTTGAAGAGCTTGAGCCGATGGAACCGCTCGCAGTAAGTGTTACATCAAATGTTCCAATAGAATCATAAACATGTATAGGGTTTTGTGTAGAACCTGCTTTTCCATCCCCAAAATTCCATTGCCAGGTATCTGGTCCACCAACTGTTTCATCATAGAAATGAACGGTTAATGGAGGGTTTCCGCTAGTTGGAAATGCATTGAAACCTGCTGATAGTCCTTGTAAGAATGTATTTGCAATATTCGACCTTGATGAATTGTAATTTGTATTTGCTTTACTGCTAGTAGGGTTACAAGCTGGTCCGAATTTCTTGAATTCCACAGCATAATAACAACTATCCGGTGCAGTAGGGTCGTTATATTGAGTTGTTGTTGCAGCCATTGAATCAATCAATGTCCAATTAAAGTTAATATCAGCTCTCCATAAATAATAAGTTGCAACTGTATCACCTTCATATCCTAGCCAATGTAAAGTCCATCCGCCTGTTAAATATGGACTTACTGCAAGGTGCATAGTAGCATGAACAGGGCTTAATGGAGATTCATTTGCACAAGTATCAATACTGGTTATAGCATATCTTTCTCGTTTTGCTACAGGATTGGATGCAGCATCAATAAATACACTTAAACTGTCAACATCTTTATTTGCAATTAAATTGAAAACCCCTGTAACTGTAGTTTCTTTGTAAATATTGTATGAAACTATACCTACATTAGGTGTCTTTTCCCAAACAATAATATTCTTTTGTGTTGCTGAATCAACTCCTACAATACAAAGTTCTTCGTTAGCATAGGGTAAGCTAACATTAACATTTATAGTGTCAGAATTAGCCTGGCAACCGTATTGGTCAATAATTGAACACCAATATGAACCAGTGCTTGTAACATTTAATTGTGGATTAAATGAACCAACATTCCACATAGTGGTGTACCCAAAACCAGGGCTAAGAATAATAGACCCGCCATCACAGAATGTAGTATCATTACCAAGATTGGCAGTTGGAAGAGCATGAACAGTTAAAGTTTTGTAAAGTGTTTGAGCATTGCCACAAGTATTATTTAGAACACAATAATAATAACCCGCATCAGCAAGACTTACAGCATTAATTGCATAGGTGTTATTAGTTGCTCCTGAAATTGCTCCATTTGCATTATACCACTGGTGTGTGATAGGAGAAGTACCATTTGATTGAACACTAAAAGTCATACTCTGACCAACACATCTTGACGAATCACCCGATTGGTAAGTAATCATTATAGGAGAATTAACTGTTAAGTTAATATTTGAAGTTGAATCATCTCCACAAATATTAGTTGACTTGCAATAATAATATCCTGCATTAGTAGTATCAACCGAAGGAATAACAAAAATGCTATTAGCAGCACCACTAATTAAACCGTTGTTCTTATACCATTGATAAGTAATAGGTTGAGTTCCAGCAACAGTATTTGTGAATACAACATTTTGCCCTTGACAAACTGTAGTATTTTGAGATTGTTGAGTTACATTAGGAGCAGTATTAACTGTAAGAATAATCAGATTGCTTGCATCAGAGCCACAAGAGTTGGTTGCCAAACAATAATAGCTTCCGGCATCAACTGAAGCAACAGAATTAATAGTATAGCTGCTATTAGTAGCACCCAAAATTAAACCTGAATTATCATACCATTGATAAAAAATAGGAGATGAACCTGATGCAGTAACATTAAAGACCATATTTTGTCCTTCGCATTTTGTGGCTCCTGATGTTTGAGAGATAATAGTTGCTGGAGACTCAACTGATAATACCTTTGGTGTTGATTGAGTTGTTCCACAACTATTAGTGACAATACAATAATAAGTTCCTGCATCTGAAGTGTCAACAGAAGTAAGAATATAAATATTATTTGTTGCCCCTGTTATTGCACCATTATTATCATACCA
>JAIPBB010000064.1 GCA_021739805.1 Saprospiraceae bacterium
GATTTATTTTCGGTTTTATAAACTATTTGACCTATTGTATTAATTACCGTAATAGATACGTTTGCTGATTCTGAAATTCTATATTGGATATTAGTTGTACTTACAAATGGATTTGGATAATTTTGATTTAATTCTGCTTCTAATGTATATAATTTAATTTCTGGGATTATCATTGTAACACCATATAGCTTTTCACCATTTGTGTCAGATATTTCACTTATTTTTTCAATATTAAAACGGATTGCATTATTAATTTGAATTCCATTTTTAGTTTTTACTTTTAAATATATAAATTCTTCGTTTGCAGCAATTTTAGTAGCCTTACCTTTTCCTGCCCAAGCAATGCGAACTTCACCTTCTTTAATGCTAAATTGCAAACCACCAAGATCAGAAATAACATCTTCAACAATAATATCATTTTGAGAAAATGTAATAACTAATCCTAAAGTTGTTATTTCAACATCCTCATTAAATTTAATTGGAATCATCACTTCAGTGTTTATGTTTGCATGAATAGTTTTATCATTAATTGCATAAATTCCGGGCATTCCTTTTGATGTTGGAGGTACATATGCATCATCTGTATCACCTGTATTTCTACCTTTAATATTTTTTTCGACTTCTTTATTTTCTGGTGAAACAGTTAAAGCAGGCTTTTCAAAAACCCAATCTCCGGCAGGAAAACTTGAAATAGTTTCTAAATATCTATCAACTATCATTTGTGCATCATCAAATTCAATTGTACCATTATCGTTAACATCGGCAGCAGCATATTGTAAATCATCAAATGGGGAAATATTCAGTAAATATTCATAAACCAGATTTGCGTCTAAAATAGTGCATCCGTACCATTCCTCACTTGACGAACAAACTAATGTATATTCATCATAATCCACGCCTGTAAATTCATAATATCCAAGTAAATTCGTTATAGTTGTGGCAACAATAATGCTTTGCGAATTAACTAAATTTACAACTACATTGTCCAACACATATTGAGTTTCTCCATAATAAATATAACCACTTATCTTTTTTTCAACAGCAAATGCTGATGATGAAAATAAAATAAATGAAATGGTAGCGATTGATAAGATAATTTTTGCTTTCATATTCCCTTTTTTTTAGATTATAATACTTTGATAAATTAATAAATTTATTTATTGTACCCTTATATTCCAAAAAAGTTAAAAGGTAACCCTCAAAAACAAAGTTTTTTTTAAAAAAATTTTTTTTAAAAGGATTTATTTACAAAACACACTTCTAATACTTTATTTAACAAGATATTATGACAAATAAAAAAAAATAAAAAAAAATAAAAAAAAATCGTTTTTGATGGGTAATTAATAAAACAAATAATTTCTATCTAATAATAAGCATTTTTCTAGCTTCAGAATAATTCAATTTTGCTCCACTTATTTCAATTCGATAAAAATAAAGACCTGTTTCTAAATTCGAGCCGTCAAAACTAATTTTATAGTTCCCTATTGACTGTTTAGGATTAGAGATTTCAAAAACTTTTTTTCCGAATATATCAAAAATGCTTATTACAGATGAAGCTTCATCTGTAAGTTCATATTCTATTTGTGTTGTGCTTGAAAAAGGATTTGGATAATTTTGGGATAATAAACTTTTCTCAGGAGTGCATATTATTCGAGGAATTGCAATATTAATATTAAATAATTTGTTTGCCCTTGGATTAGAAACTTCACTATCGTGATGAATTTGAAATTTTATAATTTTATCTTTTGTAAACTCGGATGTTGTTTGCAATTTTATTGTAAAAATCACATGACTCTTATTGAGATTTATCGGTTCAAGACTGGAATTTAACCAACTAAATCTGATTTCGTTATTGCCAATGCTATAATTAATCTCATCAAATGGAGATGTAATCTCCTCAATTCTCACTAATGAAGAAGGATAACTAATTACAAAGCCCAAAGCTCCAATATTAATATCATTATTGATTTTGACATCCATGCTTAGATATTGGTTCGAAGATGCTATAATACATTCATCATCTTCAATCGTAAAAGGAAATGGCTCCTTTGAAGTTGGTGGAGTATAAACATCATCATTGTCGCCTGTATTTCTACCTTTAACATCTCTTTCAATTGTTGTTTTTGAGCCAAGTGTTACTATACTGTTTTCAAAAATCCAATCTCCCGTTGGAAAGCTGGTTGTTTGTTGCAAATATCTTGAGACAATTAAATACGCATCAGCCATATCAACAATACCATTTCCATTAACATCGGAAGCAGTATATTGCATTGGGCTTAATGAATAAAAATTATTCATATATAAAAAAATCCTTAAAGCATCTGTAATTGTACCCCCACTCCAGGGATTATTTGTTGAAAACTGGAGGTTATAAGTCCCATTAGGAATATTCTTTAATTCATACTTTCCACTACTGTTAGTAGTAGTAGAATATAAGATGTTTGATAAAGAATCCGCCAATGAAACAGTAACATTTGCAAGTTTGGTTTCATTTAC
Organism: Saprospiraceae bacterium; assembly: GCA_021739805.1. Next base: position 2,497 of record JAIPBB010000064.1, read on the forward strand.
ATCATCATAGTGCACATTTCCTTTGAGTTTATTTTGGCTATATGTGGAAGCAGAACAAACAATAAAAGCTAGCATTAGTTTTATGCAGCGTAATTTTAAAATTTCCATTTCTTTTGGTTTTAATTTTGGAATTCAATTTAGTACGTAATCTGTCTTGTAGAGTTTCTTGATGTTGAATTAATTACCAATTTACGATATATTAGAAATAAAAGTCAATTTTTTTTATTTTTTTTTTTGTACAAAACCATAATTCAAACTTAAAACATTTGATCATAATCATTGATTATCCGATATTTAAGCTTATTGTCTTGAAAAATTTCGAATATTTCATTTTTAAATTATTATTAAAAAAAATTTATTTTAAAAATAATTTAAGATTAGGGGTAACCTTTTAACTTTTTTGGAATATAATATTATCTTAATGAAAAATTATTTCATATAAGGATATAATTTTGAAAAGCAAACTAATTAGTTTGTTGGTTTCATTTTACATAAACAAATAATAATGGGTAATACATGAAAACCAAACCAACTTATAAGGAGTTAAAATCTAAGGTAGAAGAGCTTGAATATAAGTATTGTAAAAAATCTAAGGAATCAAATAAACTTAAAGCTGCTTTCCTTTCAAATATTTCACATGAAATAAGAACACCAATGAATGCTATTTTAGGTTTTTCGGAACTACTAAGAGATGAAAGCATAATTTCTGAAAAAAAAGACGAATTTTTGAAATATATTAAGTCCAATTGCTCTGACTTACTTAAGCTTATTGATGACATTATTGATATTTCGAATATAGAAACAAAAAAAATACAAATTATTAAATCTGAATGTTTTATAAATTCTACCTTGTCTCAGCTTTATATTAATACTAAGAAAAAACAACATATACTTGGAAAAGATAATATAAAATTAAGATTGAAAAGTCAAATTTCAAGCCCAAACTTCTCAATTATAACGGACTCAAAGAGATTTTCACAACTATTTACAAAACTTCTGGATAATGCTTTAAAGTTTACAAATTCAGGTTCTATTGAATTCGGTTTTAAAATTAAAGATAGCGACAATTTGCTATTTTATATTAAAGACACCGGAGTTGGTATGTCAGATGATAAATTTAAGGTCATTTTTGATAAATTCAGACAAGTCGAAAACGAAGATTCAAAAGTTTATGGGGGAACAGGCATTGGTCTTACAATTACAAAAAAGCTAGTTAATCTTCTTGGTGGAGAAATATGGGTTGAATCAGAGCTTGGAATAGGATCAAACTTTTATTTCACATTACCTTTTGAAACAATTAAAACTCCTATTGCAAATAAAAATCTGAACAAATTTGATACTTTAAATTACAATTGGGAAGATAAGGTGATTTTAGTTGCCGAGGATGAAGACATGAATCATCGGCTAATATATGAAATCTTAAAAAGAACTAATGTAAAAATCATTAGAGCTATGAATGGTGTTCAAGCTGTTGAATTATGTAAAACTTCTCCGGATAATAAAATTGACCTAATTCTAATGGACATTAAAATGCCCGAAATGGATGGTTATGAAGCAACTAAAATAATAAAAGAATTCAACAGTGAAATTCCAATTATAGCTCAAACTGCCTATGCCTTGCCCGGTGATTTTGAAAAAAGCATTGATGTGGGTTGTAATGATTATATAACTAAACCACTCAGAGCACAATCATTATTATCTCTAATCAATAAATACATCAAAATTTAATAATACGCCAATAAAATTCTTAATTTTTCTTAGCATACAAATTTAACAGAGTCTTTCGGCTAATGGAGTGCTTATGCAATATCAGCAAAATAGTGTTTGTTAATAAAATAAATATAGAATGATTCAAGAAAAAGCCAGACTGTAAGTATAAATAATTATCCTTTTACCCATTTAGGTTAAAGAAATAATCTCCAAGTATTTACTGTGCAATTTCCGTTATTTTCATAGTCATTACACCACTAAATCCATAAATAGAAGTATTACCATAATTATAGTTAAAATAGCATGTTCCACTTCCTCCTGTTTCTCTTCTGTATTTAAATCCATAGGTGTAAGGAGTACCAACCAGCAATCCATCATCTTTTGCTACCATATAAACGTTTTGCATATCATTAACGTCATGTCCGTTGTTTGGGCGACCAACAAAACTTGTTCTGTTTCTTAATCCATTTGCAGGACCTGTACCAACCAAAGAATCAGAAACTCCGATATCTCTTAGCAATTGCATTTGAAATAAAGTATTTGTCGCCATTGCTGTATTAATCGAGAAATTATATTCAATCAAAAAAATACTATTAGCATATTTTGGTACTATGCTTATTCTATAATTTGTATCTGCTTCTGTGAATGTTGTAACGTTTAAAGAACTCGTTACTTCAGAAGTTTTAACAATTGTCTGTACAACTGTTCCCGGTGCATAAATACTTCCGCTCACTTTTAAATCTCCGACAACATCGAGTTTTGCGGTTGGAGTTGTTGTTCCAAGTCCAATACTACCTGTTGAAAAATCCCCATAAATCAAAGGTGAATTTGTGCTGCTGTTTGCTATATAAAGTTTATTAGAACCTGTTTCGCTATAACCTGCCTGATAACCTAAAAAAACGTTACTGGATCCTGACCCAATATTTCTCCCGGCTTCCTGACCAACAGCAACATTATTATTTCCAGTTGTAATATATAAAAGAGCATCCCTTCCTATTGCAGTATTATTAGAACCTGTAGTATTTCCCCAAATGGATTGCAAGCCATAAGCAGTATTTGAATTACCACTTGTGTTATTAGAAAGAGCTTGAGATCCAAATGCAGAGTTAAACATACCTGCTGTATTTGAACTCATTGAACTTATACCTACTGCAGTATTTGTATGACCTGTGGTGTTATCTTTCATAGAATTATAACCAATAGCAGTATTATAAGAACCACTGGTATTACTTGATAAAGCAGAAAAACCAACAACAGTATTGTAAACAATATTCGAAGCTCCACGACCTATACGTACACCATTAAATAACGCATCATTAGTAACTTCTAACTGGAAGCTTGGTGTGGTGGTACCTATACCAACATTTCCACCCTTTCTAACAAACAAGCCGGTTAATCCGGGAGTATCACCCCAAATAGTGATATAAGCTCCGGAATTATTTGCATTTGTACTATAAATATAACCAAAAACAGCAGATTGACCATTTCCTAGTGTTTTGCCTATCATAATATTATTGTCTTCACCGTCCTGGTCAAGTGCAGAGAAAAATTTCCCTAAAGTAAGGTCATCGTTTGTACTTGTGCTATTCACATGCAAAAGTGAAGTTGGTGCAATTGTTCCAATACCAAGATTTCCAGTCGAAAAGTCACCATAAATTAAAGGTGGGTTTGTGCTGCTGTTGGCAATGTATAGTTTATTGGAACCGACTTCGTTATAACCGGCTTGATATCCAAGAAAAACATTTGAAGAACCATTATTGTTTTGACCAGCACCAGCACCTATTGCTGTGTTATTGTCTCCTATAGTATTCGACCTCAGCGAATGTGAACCAAATGCAGCATTCCAATTTCCTGAAATATTGGACAACATAGACTGTGAGCCATCGGCAGTATTCCAACCTCCGGTTGTGTTATTTTGCATTGCTTGTGAACCATTGGCAACACTCCAACCTCCGGTAGTATTATTCTTAAGTGCTGCAGAACCAATGGCGGTATTTGATGGGCCTGATGTATTGGACAAAAGTGCCTGATAACCAAATCCAATACATCCTGATGCTGGATTGGCATTTCCTGCCTGATAACCAAAAAAAGTAGATCCAGCAGCATCTATAATTCCGCCTTGTTGGTTATTTACTTTAAAATTTAAGGCAACATTATCGGTTGTTCCAATAAAGTTTGTTCCACTAACGGTTCCTGAATTACCGGTCATTGACCATGCATTAGCAGTTGGAAGTTTCACAAAACCCCCATTACTCAAATAAATTGTATCATTACTAATGCTCAGTATTTGGATTTCGTTGGTTATTGAGCCATCAACTTCTGAGTCGAGTTTATTATTCCAATTTGTTGTGTTTGTTGCAGTTATTCCACTTGCTACAGAAGAAGCGAACAAAGGGTCGGTTTCGTTCATAACCGCTCCAATAATATAAGGATTTGATATTGTGCCTGCTCCGCTAATATTTATATTAGTTCCTGCTTGTGAAACACCTCCAATACCATCTTGCCCTGTGGGACCTGTTGATCCCTGAATTCCGGCAGTTCCGGTAGCTCCTGTTACTCCTTGAGTGCCAACAGCTCCGGTTGGACCAGTTGCTCCCGTAGCTCCTGTTGCTCCTTGAATGCCAATAGCTCCGGTTGGACCAGTTGCTCCGGTTGCTCCAGTTAGCCCCTGAAGTCCAATAACTCCTGTAGCACCAATAGAGCCGGTTGCTCCCGTGACTCCGGTAATTCCAACACCGGTTGGACCAGTTGCTCCGGTAGCTCCTGTTGCTCCTTGAATGCCAATAGCTCCGGTTGGACCAGTTGCTCCGGTTGCTCCTTGAGTGCCAATAGCTCCGGTTGGGCCTGTTGCTCCGATTGCTCCAGTTGTCCCCTGAAGTCCGGTAACTCCTGTAACACCAATAGAGCCGGTTACTCCTTGTGGTCCGGGAGTGGAACTTCCACTTGTTTTGGCATAAAGAGCGTAAGGAACGCTTAACAATTGGCTTGTTCCTGTAATTGTGTAATTTGTACCACCTGTCGGGTCAGTTTCGGTTTTAATGAAATAAGGACCATTTGCCCAGTTGATAGTGTCAAATCCTGTTCCTCCTCCAATTTCAATATTTACCAAACCATTGGCATTGGTTGACGGGGTTTTTGTTTCGATATAAACAAGCATTCCACTTGCCGAACCTTGCAAAATACTAATTTGCATACCCACTTGAGTATTCGTAACTAAAGCATTACTGCTATTACGTATAACTGCCTGATAGCTCATTTTTTCGGGACTTTGTGAAAAAGCTGAACTGATTAGCAGATTTGCTAGTGTGATGATTAATAATATTCTTAGTTTTTTCATATTGAGTTTTTTTAATTTTTTATACATACAACCCTTACAGAGTTTGGAACTCTGGAAGGGTTAAGCTTTTTAATGATTTTTAATAATTTTAAATATTTTAACTTCTTTGTTATCGCTGACAACTTTTAGAAAATATGTTCCAGACGGAAGATTTGCCGTTGATATTACAGTTTCGCTGTCTATTAATTTTTTCTTTTCTAATAATTTACCATGCAGATCGAAAATTTGATACGACAGATTCTTGAAGTTATAATTATCAATTATTAAGTTTAGAAAATCTGCGGTTGGATTTGGATAAACTGAACATTGCAATGTAATACCTAGAGTATTTTCAAGTCCTCCAACAACAGAGATTTCGAATGGTTGCTGCACTCCTTGGGCTACTGAGCCGGTTAATCCTGTATCTGTGGCATAAACAATTTGCCCGATTGTATAACTAACTGAGCCTCCAATACCAGTAGAATTGCCGCCTGTTGAAACAATTGCCTCTTGTGCATTTAAAACTGCCAGATTAAAACTGAGCATGAGAACTGCGAAACATTTCAATTTTATGTTTAACATTTTATATGATTTTATATTTGTATATAATTAATTTTTGATGGTATATTTTCTAATGTTTAACTTAAAGTTAAATAAATTTAAAACTTGATAAGAAAACACACATTTTCCTTTGGGAAGTAGTGTTTGGATGATAGGCGGTAATTTTATCCGTAATTGTACATAGGCTTTTCAATTACAAAGTGAGATTATGCAAAATCTGATTTAATTTAACATTTGAAAATGTGCAACTAAACAGGGATTGCTTTTCAAAATTAACAAAGGAGTGTAGAAAGACATTCGGATTATAAATGCCTTGTAAAAAAAGGATATTTCGCTTTCTTTTCATCATAAAAGAAATTTAAAAATTCTTAAATGATATTTTATAAAAAATCAATATTAAGCGAAAATAATACATAATACGACTATTATTACAAAACAGGAAAAATATATTTCTTTATAAAATTCAAAAAAATATTTTTTACAAAATCATTATAAGGAAACCCGGTAAATTTTGATTTTCAATGAGTTTTTCTGAGCCTTAATTCTGATATTTTGTATGGGTAACAATTTTGTTAGTTTATAACAAAAACTCATATTGATTTTAGAACAAGGATTAAGGATTAACGATTTTTGATTTTCACATAATTCAAAAATCGTTAATCCTTGTTCTTAAATCCTGCATACAAATATTTTTGTTTAAAAATCCAGCTCCATCTGAAGTGCTTCATCACCATTCATGCTGATTTTGCTAATGTCTTTTGTTTCCTTTTTCTTCGCAGGTTTTGAAGCTTTCTTTTTGGTTGGTTTCTTTGGCTTTTCTACAACTTCATCTTCGATATCAATGAGAGTAGCTTTTTCAGCTTTAACAGGAACTTCTTTTGTGATTTCAGCTTTATTTTCTTCTTGCTTTTTCTTTGGAAGTTGAGTTTCGGAATCAGACTCAGGACTTTCAGCTTTAGGTTTTACTGTTTTTTTCTCCTTATTAACAGGCTTTTCCTTTGACGGCTTTTCAACCTCAATCACCTCCTCTTCTACTTTAGCTTTATCTTCAATAACAATAGCTTCTGATTCATCGACAAATTCCATTTTCCTGATAATGACTTTTTCTTCATCATCATTTTCTTTATCGTCTTTTTCATCATCAACTATTAGTTCATCGTTTTCAATATCATCTATCTCTTCCTGAGTATCAATATCAGTTTCAGTCCCCAGCTCATCTAAAGGCATTTCAGATGCTTCTTCATCACCTTCAAAAGGAAGTGGTTCAAGCAATTTAAACTTCTTAACATCATAATTAGTCAGTCGCTTGCCTTTTGCTTTATAGCCTTTCACATCAATAAATTCAGCAATATTAACAATCTCTGTTTCCTTGTTTTTCGGTGCATTTTTGGGATTGAAAACTATCTCAATTTGTGGCAAACGGTCTTTTGTAACCATCACCAATTCCGAATCTGGATGTTCAAGAATAAAGCTTTGTTTTTTATCGGATGGCTCAATTAAAAACCTTTTCACATAATAGGTTTTGGAATTACCATCATAATAAACAGCCGACCATATTTGATTTGGATTGTATTTTAAAATAAAAGTGATATTATCATCAAAATGGTTTGATAAATCGAAATTATACAGCTTGTATTCACCCGAATGCAAAACTGTTAATATTTTATCTTCACCCTTAAAAGCTCCTAAATAAGTTCCACGCTTTTCAGTATTTAAACGAAGAACAGTTTCATCAAACCAAATATCTCTTGCTCCTAATGTTGAAACACCATCTTCCTTTAAACTGATTTTACTAACTGTATGCTTGGTAACAGTATTTCCCATTGAGCCCCTGCCCTTTATTGCCAACTCACTGAAATCAAGCTCAAAAGCAAGTTTCTTTAGCTTTGGTCTGGGTCGGAGTTTTACTTTAACTACTTCAGCTTCACCGTTTGGATTAGCAGTGAAATAAAGCACTTTTGAATCGGGCGTACCTTTAGTTAAATTATATTCTTTATCTCTTGTGACACCTTTAACAGGAAAACGTTTCATATAAGTTTTACCATTTTTACCGTCACGATAAATCATATTATAAATAGTACGCTCATCGTTCTTTTTGAAAACGTCAAGATGAATTATGTTTTGACCTATAAAAGTTTTATCACTGATTTTTGTAACCATCAATCTGCCATCCTCCAGAAAAACAATAATATCATCAATATCGGAGCAATCACAAACAAATTCATCTTTCTTCAATGAAGTTCCAATAAAACCTTCTTCACGGTTAACATAAAGTTTTTCGTTTGTTGCAGCAACCATTGTTGCCTCAATGTTTTCAAAACTTCTAAGCTCAGTTTGTCTCTCTCTTCCTTTTCCGTATTTCTTTTTAATATTTTTAAAATATTCGATTGCATAGTCAATCAGATGGGCAAGATTGAAAATTACTTTTTCAAGTTCGTCTTCAATTCCTTTAATGATATCGTCAGCTTTAAAAGCATCAAATTTTGAAATCCTTTTAATTTTTATCTCAGTTAAACGAACAATATCCTCAGTGGTGATTTCTCTTTTAAAAAGCTTTTTATAAGGCGTTAATCCTTTGTCAATTTCTTCAATTACAGATTCCCAGGTTACACTTTCTTCGATATTTCTATAAATTCTTTTCTCAATAAAGATTTTTTCAAGTGATGAAAAATGCCATTTTTCTTCAAGCTCGGCTTTATGAATTTCAAGCTCTCTTTTTAGCAGATTAACAGTGTTTTCTGTGTTAATCTTTAATATTTCTTTAACACCGAGAAATCTTGGTTTATTATCGTCAATAACACAAGAGTTTGGCGAAATTGACATTTCACAGCTACTAAATGCGTACAAAGCATCAATTGTTTGGTCGGGAGAAACACCTGCTGCCAAATGAATTTGAATTTCTACGTGTTCAGCAGTATTATCTTCAATCTTCTTTATTTTGATTTTTCCCTTATCATTGGCACTGATAATTGATTCAATAAGGCTTGCAGTGGTTGTACCAAAAGGGATTTCGTAAATCGAAAGTGTTTTTTTGTCAACCTGGCTAATTCTGGCTCTAACCCTGACTCTTCCCCCTCTCAATCCATCATTATATTTTGAAATATCAGCCGTTCCGCCTGTAGGAAAATCGGGATAAATTTCAAAATCTTTACCATTAAGAATATCAATTGAAGCATCAATCAACTCATTGAAATTGTGTGGCAATAATTTTGAAGCAAGACCTACTGCAATCCCTTCAACTCCCTGAGCAAGTAACAAAGGAAATTTAACCGGTAAAGCAACAGGTTCTTTATTTCTACCATCATAAGATAGTTTCCACTCTGTTGTTTTTGGATTAAAAAGAACTTCCAAAGCAAATTTCGATAAACGAGCTTCGATATATCGTGAAGCAGCCGCACTATCTCCTGTGAGGATATTTCCCCAATTTCCCTGACAATCAACTAACAAATCTTTCTGGCCAATTTGAACAAGTGCATCACCAATTGAAGCATCTCCATGCGGATGATATTTCATGGTGTGACCGATAATATTTGCAACTTTCGTGAATCTTCCGTCGTCAAGGTCTTTCATTGAGTGCATAAGACGCCGGTGTACAGGCTTAAAGCCATCCTTTAAATCAGGAACAGCCCTTTCCAAAATAACATAGGAAGCGTAATCAAGAAACCAATTCTCGTACATTCCTGACAGAGGAATTGATTTTGTCAGTTCCTTTGATTCGCTATCAGTTGATTTAATGTCTTCGGAATTTTCGTCTTGAGGTTCTAAATTTTCCTGTCCTTCTATAACGTCCATATTCTAATCACAAAATTTGCGTCCAAAATAATCAATATCTTTCAATCTAAATAACAGATGTTAATAAATTCATAAAATTCTTAATAAAATTACCTCTAAAGCGAGAAATAACAAGGCTAAGAGCACAAAAAGCTTCCATAATTGTATGCCATTATTCATTTCTTCCAAAACACTTACCAGAGGCTTTTCCTTGAATTGTAAAATTTTTGCATTAGGAATTCCTGATTTGCTTAACATAGTCTCCAATTCATCATAAGAATAACATCTTAAATCTGATTCTATCCTGTCGTAATTCATTGAAATTCCCTGGATAATTCCCTTTGCATTGCTTAAAGTATAATTCCCCGCTTTTTGCAACATATCATTGGTAAATAAAACCGGCATTGAATTAACAGTTCTCACCTCAGGAATTAACTCAAAACTACCTGATTCATCTTTGATTTTATATACTTCTGAAGCTATTTCTTCATTTAACTCAATCCCTTGCTGCTTACTTAATAAATAATAAAGTTTGTTCACCTTATCGCTTAAAATCGCAATCTTATACATTGTTGGAACAAACAAAGCTGCATATTTTGAAAAGTTGACAAAATCAGGATTAAATGGAGAAGCAAATAGATAAACCTTTCCCCTACCAAAAGAATGAACCGATAAATATGGTTTGGAATTAGCAAGCGGCAAAAGTATTTCGGTATTCGACCTTGTGCTAATATTAATTGGATAATGAGCAAAAATTTCAGGCATATCCATATTTTCCTTCACACTTTCGAAAACATCGTTAAAAACCGGATGATTATAATTCAGATTTTCAATCTTGATATTAAATGTATCGAGTTGTGAATATGTGCTTTGAGTTATAGATCCGATAAATTCATTATAGTTTTCAATATCCATTTTTGGAGCTGGCAAAACCATGATATGTCCTCCGTTTGTGATAAATTTATTTAACTCCAAAGCCAGGCCGGATGAGATATTTTGCAGTTCATTTAAAATAATCAGGCTGTTTTGATTAAAGGAAGAATAATCAAGGCTTCTTTCCATACTGTTGGTGAAAATAAAAGCTGAATCCTTACCAAATAAAGTGTTTAGATACAAATTTTCCTTTTCGCCATTTATACATAAAACAGGAATAAATGAAGAAACACTATAAGAAAAGTAGAATTTATCGTCATAGGTTACAGGATAATCAGTTATTTCTATTGTAGCATATTGAATTCCTGTTTCGTGAATAGTGTATGATAATTCGATTTCAGTTTCGGAATTTGCCGCTATATCAATACTTGCCAGAGCTTTTTGATTTTTGTTTATAATAAGTTTAACGGGTATTTTTTCATAATCAATTTCAGATGAATTTTTAACTATTGCATGAAGTTTTACGTTTTGGTCTTTGCGAAGAACAGGACTATCGAACCAACAACTATCAATAAATAAATTTGCTGTTTCGGTGGCGACCAAAGGTAAAAAGAGCAGACTGTTTGAAGAATCAATTTCAAAATTATCGATATCAGTAATATTTTTCTGAAAATCGGAAACAAGATAGGATGTTTTGTTTTTAAGATTGCTTGTGCTTAATAAATTATTCTGGCGTTTGTTCACTTCCGAAAGCTTTCTAACTGCCGGGGAAACATTCACTTCTCTTACAGATTCGACAAACTCATCACGACTAACAAAATGCTGATGCCGTCCTTCGAAGTCATTTGTTAAAAGCTGAAATTTATCAGATGGCTTGTAAACCGATGCAATTTCAATAGCTCGGTTTTTTGCTTCTTCAATTAAAGCCCCTTTGCTTGAATTAGTCTCTAGGCTAAAAGAATTATCAATATAAACACTGACAGCATTACCTGATTCAAGATTAATCATTTTCTCAGAAACAGGAATAAAAGGACGTGCAAAAGCAAGCACCAGGCAAGCTATCGCAAGAATTCTAAGCAATAATACTATCAAATGTTTAAGCTGAGATTTCTTTTTAGTTTTCTCCTTTAGTTCAAAAAGATATTTAAGGTTAGTGAAATAAACCTTTTTAAACCTTCTGAAATTAAACAAATGAATTATTATCGGAATCGATATTGCAATAAGTCCATATAAAAAAAGTGGGCTAACAAATTCCATTTAATAAATCCTGTTTTTGATTTTTAAAATTTTGGCAAAATTAACAATATTGTTTGCAATTTGTTAGAACGGTGAAAAAAAGGGAAAATTTTAGTTGAGTTTGGATTTGTTGGGGGGTTGGGGGCTGACTTAATTGGAACAGGAATGGATTTGTAGACCAGTGATGCTTTATTTTCTTTTTATCCAATTTTCAATCTTGATTCCATGCATTCTTTCAAACTCCCTAACATTCTCAGTTACCATTATTAAGTTATTCTCAATTGCTGTGCAGCCAATTAAAAGGTCGAAGTCACTTATCATCATTCCTTTCTTTCTTAATTTAGCTTTTTGTTTTCCATATTGTAAAATAGAGCTGAAAATTGGAAGAATTGTGGTTTGATAAATAAACTTCTCAATTATATCATGATTCTTTTTGGGATTTGTACTATTTTCTGCTCCATAAATTAATTCAGCAAGTGTGATTTCTGATATAGCACAGTTTTCAATTCCAATTTCGGTTAGCTTGTCAATCAGATCAAATTTTCCTTTAAAAAAATGGATGCAAATATTTGTGTCGAGTAAGTATTTCATTAGAATTCAGCATTATTATGTTTTTCAATTCTTGAATTCCTAATTTCCCTAATTATTTCATCCGAGTCTCGATGGTCAATCCAAGCACCGTATAACAAATTCAAATCTGTGTTATTATTTTTCTCTGTTTCAATTGATTCAGTAAGTTTTATAATCAGACGTTTTTTTGAATTATTGTCTAAGTTTATAAGAAAACCGAAATATTTGTCCAGTATTTTGCTGCTGATTGTTAAATGTCCCATTTTAGTCTATTTTTTTGCAAGATACATGATTTTTTGTGATTTGGTATTAGCATTTTTTCTGACGTATTTATTTCAACCATTTTTTAAGCTTTTCCTTTGATTGCTCAGTAGATTTTGTTCTGCCTTCTTGTGATTGTTCTAATCCAATCTCAATTTTTTGCAAAAGAACTATTCTGTCAAGCAAGTCATCTAAAGAAAACTTGTCTGGTAAGTCTTTTATGGTTTGCAATAATTTCACTTTTGTCAGCATAATTATAATTTTTCTCAAAGATACAATTTTAATTGATTTCCCTTTTTTTATGCAGGATTTTTTCGACATATCAAAAATATAGTATAATTTTATATTACGCAAATTGCTTCATAAAACCATCACAAAATTAACTTTGTGTGCAGCATTTAAGTCATTGGTTGGGAGTTGTCAATTGACAATTGACAATTTAGCAATTTTGTTTTCAATCTACTCCAATATCTTCAACTCCGTTCTCCTATTTCTTGCTTTTCCTTCTTCGGTTTCGTTGCTATCAAGTGGTTTGCTTTCACCATATCCAACAGCACTAATTCGGGTTTCATCAACTCCTTGTTTTACTAATTCTTTTTTAACGGATTCGGCTCTTTTTTGAGATAATTTTTGGTTAAGCTCATCAGAACCATCGCTATCAGTATGACCGGCAACTTCGATTTTTATATTTGGATAGGCTTTCAGGAATTTTGCAATTGTTTCAATATCCTGTAAATATTCATTCTTAATTTTCGATTTATTTACATCGAAATTTATATTCAAATTTATCACACTTCCTTTTACCGGCATATAGTTGTAAGGATGTTCAATTAAAATCTCTTTCCCCGGAAGGCAAAGTTTAAGTTTAAATGTACGTTCCCCAAAAGTTCGGGGAGTGTATTCTATTGAGTAATAATTATTCACACGATTATAAATATCGTCAAATAGCAACTTAAATTCATCAGTTCCATAAATTTGAAATGCCTTTCCTCCGGTTGAATCAGCAAAAGGTTGCATATATTCAGGTTCCGTATAGTCGCCAAAATTCACAGCCATAACTTTTATATTATTTTGCCTTGCCTCCTTAATTGCAGCCTCCGGTGTCACCGTTGAACTATTGTCTTTTCCATCGGTAAACACGACAATATATTTTTCTTTAAAAAGAGAAGCATTTTTTAATTTCCCAACTGCTTCCATCACACCGTTTGCTACAGCTGTAGTATATCCGTAACCTTCAAGTCCGTTTGTGCCAAAGCCTGACAAAAGAGCTGTCTGGTCAGTTGTGAGTTCAACTTCAGTAAGAACTTTATTATCATATTTTATCAAGCACATTGCATCGCCAATACGCATTGATTTAATAAGTGAAACCACAGCTTGCTGCATTTTACGAGCACGTTCCTCCCCCATTGAGCCACTATGATCCATTACAAGTGCAATTGCAACGGGAGGAGCAGTTTTATTTGTTGTTTCCTTAATAGTATAATCTTTAACATTATAGGTTTTGCCATCAGCATCTTCTTCAATCAAGCACCAAATTTTACTATTGATTCTTTTTCCGGCTTCAGAATAATAAATACCGTTTGAATCAATAATACTAAGTTTAATGCTTACTTTGTCAATATCTGTTTCAGTACTTTCAATGTAAACATTTACCGGACTGCTATCATTAAGATTTGTAATCGGTTGAATTGAGTTCATAAAAACCGGTGAATAACCACTTGGCGGAGTGGCATCATCTACAATTATTTTTTCACTTTCTGTTGAATTGAAAAGGCTTTCAATTAAACCACAGGAGGTTGTAAAAATCATTAAAATTACAACCAATACAGTAAAACATAAATATATTTTTTTCATAGGGCGGAAATATTGATTATAGGTGCAATTTAAGAAAAAAAATAAATTCAACAAAATATCAGTAAATCTTTTATAAAGATTTACCTAAAAAAACAAAGATTATCGTAATTTTGAAAAATATAATTTCTCTTTTAGGTGTGAAGCAAATAAAAGTAATAACAAAGTGTATTTCAATTTTAGCCTTTTTGGTTATTATTCAATTTAATTCATTTTCACAATGTCAGATTAAAGCATTTGCTTCTTCAAAAGTTATTTGTACGGGCGACACAATTTCACTTTGGGCAAAAGGAAGTTGCGGTGTTAGGTTTAGTTGTGATTTCAACAATAACTCTGTTTGTACTGGGATGATAACAAATGGAACACCCATGTATAATAATCCTTGCGGAGCATCTGTTGATAGTTCAACTTATCTTTGGATGGGTTCAAATTCAGCAGCACCCCGCTATGTAAGAACTCCAGCTGTGAATGTAACATCAGGTGGTTGCCAGGTTTGTTTCGATATGAAATATGGAGTGAACGGATTTTCATCGCCCTGCGAAGGACCCGACGCCGCTAATGAAGGCGTTCATCTTCAATATTCAATTAATGGTGGAACAACATGGACTGACATACAATATTGGAGTCCAAATGGTGGCAACGATTCCAATCTTACACATTGGAAAAACTACTGTGCATATCTGCCATTTGCTGCCCAAACATCTAATACAATATTCCAGTGGGCACAAACAGCCAACTTGCCCGCAAACTCCGGGCATTGGGGTATTGATAATATACTGATTCATTGTTCTGCAACAACAAATATTACATGGTCGCATGGTGCAAGCGGATTAGGACCACATTTGGTTTATCCCAGTAATACAACAACTTATGTAGTTACTATAAATGATATTTCGTCATCATATTCTGCGAAAGACTCTATTGAAGTTATTGTTAAAATTCGACCAAATGCTGATTTCACAGTTACAACTCCTGTTTGTGAAAATGAGAATTCTGTAATTACATATACTGGGAATGCTCCTTCATCGGCAACATATAATTGGGATTTCAAAGGAGGAATTATTTCAACAGGCAGTGGTCAGGGACCATATAATGTAAAATGGAGCAGCCCGGGTGGTTATGATGTTGGATTAACTGTTGTTCATAATGGATGTACTTCGTATTATGAAGAACTAGAAGTTTTAGTTGGTCCATTAATCAGTTTTTTTATTGATCCAACTAGTGGTTGCCAACCTCATACTATTAACATTTTAGACAATACAACTCCTGTCGGGAAAACATATTTATGGGATTTTGGTGATGGAACAACTTCTTCCAATATAAGTCCCACGCACACTTACACTTCCCACGGAAAATTTGGAATAAGTGTTACTGTAGAAACTGATTCAGGATGTATTGGTACGTTCTCAGTTGCAAACTTAGTAACAGTACACCCAAAACCTCAAGCTAATTTCGATGCGTTCCCATATATTGCACCATTATCTAAACCTATAATAGAATTTAAGGATAAATCTACCCATGGATACACTTGGTTTTGGGATTTCGGTGATGGTGGAAGTTCGACCAGCCAAAATCCATCTCATACTTATGGAGAAGGAAAATTCCCTGTATATTTACTAGTTGTTAGCGACCATAATTGCAGGGATTCCATTACAAAAGAAGTAGAAATAATTGATGACCACCTAACTATCCCTAATGTTTTCACACCAAATGATGATGGTATTAATGATTATTTTTTTATTGATAATATTGAAAGCCTGACTGAATGTGAACTAATTGTTTTTAATCGTTGGGGGAAAATTGTTTATGAAACAAAAAAATATGACAACTCATGGGATGGTGATTTATTAAGTGATGGAGTATATTTTTTCATTATGCGATATAAAGGTTTTTTCGATGAAAATGAAATTCAGGGAACCATAACAATTTTTCGTAAATAATATTCTCTTTCACTATCAAAAACTTATTTATTAGCTTAATTATCGAGCAATTTATCAAAATATCCTATCTTATAAAATTTACAAATATTAACCCTAATTAGTTTCAGCAAGAAAACTACCTTGAATTGAAAATCAGCCTTTCCCCATCTAAAGGGTGGACTGATTTTCAGTGAGTTCACCCTTTAGTTTTGGGAAAAACTCACTAAAAATCAATATTTATCGGGTTTTCTTGCAGACCCTAATTATAATTCGACTAAAAATTTTTAATTTATTTTTATACCTGTTAAACCTTTTCTTAAAAAAAATGTCTTAGGGAATATTTAAAGCAGTTAAGTGTGAAATCATTAGGATACTCATATAAAATTTCATAATTGCAATAAAAAATTATTAATCTCATCAAAAAAAAGAAAAATGATAACAGAAAAAAAGAAATTCAAAAAGACATTTTGGTTTATTATGATCATGTTTGGATTAATTTATTTTTCAAGCATTTTGACCAATAATCTTTCGGCGCAAAGCCTTGAACAATCAGCTAACTGGAAATTATTTTCTAAAATTAACGGAATTCAAATTTATTCAAAACAAATTGATTGTAA
>JAIPBB010000065.1 GCA_021739805.1 Saprospiraceae bacterium
ATAGAAAGAACCAATGCTTGGTTAGATGCTTTTAAGGCTATTTTAGTTCGTTTTGAAACCAACAAAACTCATTGGAAAGCATTAAATTTACTGGCTTTTTGCGTCATTTTATTACGTCAACTTTAAACAACTTCAATAATAAAGAAATAAAAAACAAACAAAATGATAAAACAATTATAGTAATTTAGAAATTAAGGGAGCATATAACACATATAATAATGTAAAAATATTGCGGAATTGTGAAGCATCTCTTTAAATGAAAAGAATTGAGAATGATGATTTTTTTCAATTACAAATTTTACTCTATAAATTTACTCCATCGAAACATCCAATAAAATTTTCCGATATGCGCCAAATAAATTTGAGCGGGAAATAAAACCAATATATTTGCCATCATCAATTACAGGGAGATTATAATTGCCTGTGATTTTAAATTTCTCCATTACACTATCCATGCTTTCACTTGTCGAAACCACTTCATCGGGTTGGATAATATATTTCTTAATGGGTGTTTTATATTTTCCAGGTTTAAACATATCTTCTCTAATATCATCCATTACAACTAGTCCAAGAAAAGTTTTGTCACCATTGATAACAGGGAAAATATTTCTTCGGCTTTTGGCAATAATTTTTGTTAAATCACCAAGTGTTGAGCCAGGTGGAATAGTATCAAGGTCGGTGTCGATTACTTCTTTCACTGACAAAAGAGTTAAAACAGCCTGGTCTTTATGATGAGTTAATAATTCTCCTCTTTCTGCTAGCCTTCTGTTGAAAATTGAATGTGGGTCAAAAACTTTTATTGTCATAAACGAAATTGAGGAAGTAAGCATTAGTGGAACAATTAATTCGTAGCCTTGGGTGATTTCAGTTATCAGGAAAATTGCTGTTAATGGAGCATGCAAAACTGCACCTAAAACACCGGCCATTCCAACCAGGGCATAGTTTGTTTCTGAGAGATGTTTTGTAAACTCGAAATGATTAATGATTTTGGCAAATAGAAATCCAATTAATCCACCCATTACAGCACTTGGTGCAAAAATTCCACCAATACCTCCACTTTCGATTGTTACGCTGGTTGCAATTGCTTTCAACATTAAAAAGGCAAAAATGAAAATTATTAAGGCCCAGAAGCTTTCCCTGAAATCATAAAATAAACTATCATTAAAAATCATACTTTCTTTTCCCGAAAGGATTAATTTTATTGATTCATAGCCTTCTCCATAAAGTGGAGGAACAAGGAAAATTAATAATCCTAAAATCGAAACTCCTATTGTTGCCCTGATGTATATATTTTTTATTTTATCGAATTTATCATATATAAAATTATTCATTCTGTTAAAATAAAAGGCAACAAGACCTGTAAGTATTCCAAGAAGAATGAAAAATGGGACATCAGAAACAGCAAATTTTTCAGTAAGCTCAAACTGGAATAAAATGTTTTCGGCTAAAAGAAGTTTGGTTGTTATTGCACCAGTTACCGAAGCCATTAATAATGGGATGATTGACGAAATTGTAAGGTCAAGCATAAGAACCTCAAGACTGAAAATTACTGCAGCAATTGGTGTTGTAAAGATTGATGCAATTGCTCCTGCTGCCCCGCATCCAATTAGTAAGATTATAGTTTTATAATCAAGCTTCAACAAATGTCCTAATGAAGAGCCAATTGCAGATCCTGTAGAAATAATTGGCGACTCAAGACCAATCGAACCTCCAAAGCCTGCTGTTAATGAGCCTCCAATCAATGAAGAAAACAGCTTATGAGTTTTCATTCTGCCTTTTCTTTTCGAAATTACATATAGTATTCTGGGTACTCCGTGTTTAACGTCATCTCGTAAAATGAATTTTACAAAAAATAATGTAAGCAAAACACCTATTATTGGCAAAACAACAAGCCAGAAGTTTTGGTCTTCCACATTTGCACCACCGATTAAAATGTGTTTTAAATATCTTACAACCGTTTTAAGGATATAGGCAGCAATTCCTGCAGAAAAACCAATAAATGCACTGAGGATAATAACAAAATATCTGTCATTGATATTTCGTTTTCTCCAAATCAGAAATCTTTCAAGAGTTGAATTCTGTGCCATGTTAATTCAATATTTTTTTTGACGCTGATTTATTTTGACGCTGATTTTCGCTGATTGTTTATGATTTATTTTTTTAACAATTTAACCATATAAGGATTATAAGGACATATCCATACGGACTTCCTTCGGTCGTAAGTTTTAAACAATTTCAAATATCTAATTTCTAAATACTAAACAAATTCTAATTTTCCAACATCCAAATTTTCAAACAATTTAACAATTTAACAATTTAACAATTCCATTCTTCTTTCTTATATTTTCTTATATGCCTTATATAGTTTAATATCTTTTGTGTTTTATATCTTTCTTTTATTTTCTTTTATGCCTTTTATGGTTTTATTTTTTATGTTGTTTGTTTTTGAAACTGATTCTTGCTGATTGTTTATGATTGTCTTAATTTCTAATTTCTAATTTCAAGCTTCCAATTTCAAGTTTCATCATATTTTATCTGCGTTATCTACGTCTTAGCTTGAGTTCAATTTATTACATCTATATCTTATTCCTAATCGGCAACTTAACAATAAACTCTGTTCCCTCGTTAATTTTTGAGTAAACTTCGATTTTACCGTGATGTTTTTCAATAATTCCAAAAGAGATTGAAAGTCCTAGTCCTGTTCCTTTTCCTACTTCCTTTGTTGTGAAGAATGGCTCAAAAATACGTTTTTTTACTTCTTCGGTCATACCAATTCCAGTGTCTTTTATCGAGATTGAGATTTCCTTTTCGTTGTTTTCGGTTTTAATAAAAATCTTTCCTTTTCCAGGAATTGACTGGTAGGCATTAGAAATTATATTCATAAAAACCTGGTTGATTTGCCCCGGATGACAGAGAATTACAGATTTCGCATTTAGCTCTTTAATGACTTCAATTCTACCTTTTAAAGTGTTTTGCAGAATTAGCATTGTGGCTTCAATTCCTTTATGAATGTCGGCTAATTTCAATTCAGTTTCATCAAGACGTGAAAAATTTCGAAGACCTCTTACAATTTCAGCGGTTCGATATGCTCCTTCATCAATTCCATCAAGAAGTTTGTCAATTTCTTCTAAAAGAAAATTATAATTTATTTTTTCTTTGATATCCGTTACATCATTAAATAACTGATTCAAATTATTTTTCTTAACCAGTTCATCATACTTTTTTAATAATTCATAAAGCTCAGAAATATCGTTTTTTAGAGGCTTAATATTACCACTTACAAAATTAATTGGATTATTAATTTCGTGAGCAATTCCGGCAGTAAGCTGACCCAATGATGCCATTTTTTCGGAATCGACCAATTGTGCCTGTGTAGTTTTTAAATCGTCAAGTGTAATGTTTAGTTTTTCATTTGCCTTCCAAAGTTCTTTTGTTCGTTCTTTAACTTTTAATTCTAGTTTTTGACGAGTTTTAATTAATGACTTGGTTCGAATATTTACATACAGAAATACAATTAATAAAACCAGAACTGCTATTGCTACATAAAATATTGGTCTTTGATAATATGGTGGTTTTATAATAATTTCTATCGAAGCTCCATCTTCGTTCCAAATCCCATCGTTATTAGATGCTTTAACTCTGAAAATATAATTACCCGGTGGAATATAGGTATATGTTGCATTATTGTTTTTTGTGTAAACCCAATCCTTATCAAGACCTTCCATAAAATATTTGTAGCGATTTTTTTCACTTTGATTAAAACTTAGAGCTGCAAATTCAAAGTATAATAGATTTTCTTTATGGCTTAATTTAATTTTTCTTGTTTCAGAAATGTGTTTGCTAAGAGGTGTTTTTCCATCAGGCGAAATTAATATCGACTTAAAAAACAACTGAAAATCTGTTATTAAAATTGGTGGGATATAGGTATTTTTTTTAATGTCACGGGGGTCGAAATAGGTGAGTCCTTTATTACATCCAAAATAAATTATTCCTTTTTTGTTTTTATGAAAGGCATTAATATTAAATGAATTACAGTGAAGCCAATTTTTTGTTGAAAATTTTATAAATGAAAAATTCTTATTATCAATATGTCGAACTAATTTACATAAACCATTATTTGTACTTACCCACATATTGCTATCATTGTCTTCAACTATTCCATATATAACATTGTCAGGCAAACCATTATTTGTTGAAAAAGAAGCAAGCTTTTCACCTAATGAATCAATAACACATAGTCCTTCGTCAGTTCCAATCCAAATATTGTTTTTTGAGTCTTGAGTGATGCAGTAAATTGTATTATTTGGAAGACAACTGCTGTCAATATCCTTTTTAAAATATCTTTCAAACTCTTGTTTTTCGACATCAAATTTATTTAAACCATAATATGTTCCAACCCAAATAACACCTTTATTATCCTGAAAAATTGTTTGAACCTCATTATCTGATAATGAATTAGTATCCGATTCATTATGAACAAAAGTTCTTAGTATGCTGCCTCTTTTATTAATAACATTAATTCCATTTGTTGTTCCAATCCACAATTCACCATTTTGTGTTTCATGAATACATAAAATATCTTTATCAAGAGCAAAATCGGGATAATTTGATGGTTTATTGAAATTTTGAAATTTAAAATTTCTATTGCTTAAGTTTTCAGCACTTAGTTTATTAAGTCCTCCTCCTGAAGTTCCAACCCAGAGATTATTTTCGCTATCCTGATAAACTGAAAAAATTGTATTACTGGTTAATGAATTTTTATCATTCTCATCGTGAGATAAATTGTAATAAGTATTTGAGCTTTTATTAAGAATGCTTAATCCATTATCGGTACCAATTATTAGTAATTTTCCATCATCAAAAATTGCATTTACATTTTCGCTTAAAAGTGAGTTTTCCTTTTTCTCTTTAACAATTTTATTAAATTTAACTTTAATCAAATCAAGTTTGTTTATTCCATCACCATAAGTGCCTATCCATAATAATCCTGACTTGTCAACGAAAAGGCTTAAAATATGATTATTGCTTAAACTTTGTAGATTATTTGGAGAATTAGTATATATTTTAATATCAGAAGATTGTCTGTCCCACTTAATTAGTCCTCCTCCAAAAGTTCCAAACCAAAGATTCCCTTTTTTGTCTTTAGCAATTGAATAAACTTCGCTTTTTTTAATAAAGTCAGAATCATTTTTAGTGTATAAATATCTGTTAAAAGCATCTTTTTCAGGGTCAAAAGTGTTAATACCTTCGTTTGTAGCAATAATAATTTCTCCTTTATAGTATTCGTATATGAAATGAATTTCATTATTACTGATGCTATTCTCATCATCGGCTTGGTTAATAAATAACTTGAATTTCTTTCTATCCTGGCTAATTCTAATTAATCCATAATCTGTTCCAATCCATAATTTATGTTGATAGTCTTCAATAATCTGTTTAATAGTATTTCCGCCATTAAGGAGTATCTCATTACTTAATTTAATGTTTAATCTTGAGAATGTTTTCTTTTGATAATTGAAGCTATTAAGCCCATTTTTTGTGCCTATCCAAAGAGTTCCGTAACTGTCCTCTAAAATTGAAAAAACACTATTGCTTGATAAACTTTCTTTAATTTTATTGTCGTATTTAAATGTGCTGAATGTTTCTAAGTCTTTATTGAATAAATTCAAGCCATTCATTTCAGTTCCAACCCAAAAGTTTCCTTTTCTGTCTTCGTAAATACACCTAATGTAATTTCCAGATATTGATGTTGAGTCCTTTGGATTATTCCTGAAAATTACAAATTTGTAGCCGTCATATCTATTAAGACCGTTTTGAGTACCAAACCACATAAAACCACGACTATCCTGGTAAATGCAAGTTACGATTGATTCCGATAAACCATTTTCAACAGAAATTTTATCAAATCTCTCCCTTGAAATCTGTGCATAAGCATTTGGATTTATTAAACAAACTATTAGCAACAGTAATATTACAGTGATTATTCTTTTTAATCGAAGTATAGTAAATACCGGCTTCATTTGTTTGTGTTTTTCGTTTTAATTTCTAATTTATGATTTACAATTTACAATTCTAATTCTAGCCCACTTTAAATCCTAATTTAGATAAATCTTTTGATATTCTTAAGTTTAACTTTTTCATTTGGTTTGCATTATACTCAAATTTAAGCACATCATTTTCCATAATCATAAAATTTATAGAAGCACCTTTTCTGGCTAAACCACCTCTTTCAGCAACAATAAGTGTTGGATAATCTCCAAATTTCGCTACAATTTTCTTTATCTCCCGGCTTTTTGATGATGTAATGTAAATCATGTGAAGCCCTTTCATATTTTCAATTGAATTGATTTTACGAATTATGATGTTTTGACCTTTCCCGGCTTTCTTTAACGATGCCATAGTTAGTAATTCTTCATATATTGGTGAATTTCCATAAACGCCAATAATAAAATCTCCTTTAGTTTTATCTTCGGGCCAATAAATGTATTTAGTAAACTTATAAATAAATAAAGACTGAGATTTATAATTTATTGTTTGTGAATGTGCTTTTTGAAAAGAAAACACAAATCCCATCACCATTAAAATTATAATGATGAAATTGCTTAAGTGTATTTTCTTTTTAAAGTGCATTATTTATTTCTTTTTAAAATTTTTAAAAGGAATTTCGTAGGATAACTTAAGGACTATTTCCCTGGAAGGTCCCGGCAGTGCAGGATTTAAACCAAAATATGGCTGATAGTATTTATAATCTTCATTAAGAAGGTTATATCCACCTATCCCAAAAGATAAACCCTTTGTTAAAAAATTCTTCTTACTGACAAATACATTAATTAAGTAATTCGGATTTATTCTCACCA
This sequence comes from Saprospiraceae bacterium, assembly GCA_021739805.1. The sequence continues at coordinate 6,858 of JAIPBB010000065.1, forward strand.
ATTGCCCATCAACATTATTTTTTGCTTCAATTGGATTTCCATTTTCATCAAAGCCATCACCTTTCATCAAAATATCATAACCATATCTTTTACCGAAATAACTAAAAGTTATATTAGCGGATAAATCATCAGACAGTTTATAGCATAAATTCAAATTTAACTTATGATTAGGAAAAGCAAGAAGCATAAAGCTGTTTTGCTCAATCCTTAAATCAGGGTTAACATCATAATTTGTAATCGAATACGCAGGAATTCTTTCGGAATTTCTTACGGTGTAATAAGAATAATTAATGTTGAAATAACCCCAATCATTATTATGTCTTAAGTCAATTTCAAAGCCTTTTGAACCAGTTTTCTCATAATTTGTATAAGCCGTTAAATATTCGTAGCGACCATAAATTTTCCTGAAAGTTTCATCTTGAAATGATGCATATACTATTGGATTCTCAGTGTTAATATTAAATAGATTAAAAGTAAGGTAGGTTTTCAAATCAAGCCGCAAGCCAAATTCTGCTTCAATCACATAGGTTTTTTCAGGTTCAATTCCATAGCCGATTGTGATATCGGTAGAATCAGCTCGAACATTATAATTTCCATCAAATGAATGGTAAATATTGCCAATTGTTGGTGCCCTGAAAGCACCACTTAACAGCAACTTATAATGGAACTTATCGTATTTTTTTGTGATGCCTACTCTTGGCACAAAAGAGGGTTCGAAGAATGAATTGATTTCATACCTGATTCCTGTAATGAAATTTACGAATGGAAGCTTAAAAATTGCCTGTGAATATATACCATAAGTTGTATAAGAAATAGTTGAGTCTCCGGCATAAAAAATTGAATTTGTATCACTATTGGTTGCTAAGTCAGTAAATATTTCTCCTCCTAATATTAGGTTAATCCTGTGATTGATATCCCAATTCATGATTAAACTTTCGTGTAAACGCACAATTGCATCTCCTTTTAAAGAATCATGAATTGCAGTATCTTTTTTCGCAACAGAATAAGCAGTTCCTTCCTCCCAGGGAGTTTGGATATTAATATTCACCTTAGGCGTGAGTGAAAGATTGTCCAGAATTTTTACGTAATATTTTATTTCTGTATAATTCCCAATCAAACCAAGTTTTTGAAAGTAGTCGTTGTTTTCGTCAATATAATTAATATTTGCTGTTCGATATAAATCAGAAATATTACGAATACTAAAACCTTTGAAAGTCATAAATCCGTTAATAAACAATTGCTCAATATGAGATTGATTTGCCATTGAATTATAAGCACCAATACCTAGACTATCTTGCAATTTAGTTTTGTAAAATGAATAAGAATTATTATCTGACATATTAGCAATGCCACCACTCATAGAAAAGCCCATTTTTAAATCCTTTATTTTTTTCCCTCCATATATGCTATAATTCTGTCGCCCAAAACTTTTTGCCATTACTCCAATGGATGATGACACCGCAATTCCATCAAGCTTATCAGCGTTTCTGGTTATAATATTTATTACACTAAACTCAGCAAATCCACCATATACAGCAGAACCGGGACCACGAATAATTTCAATTCTTTCAATTAGGTCAACAGGATAATGATTTCCAAAATAAGCATGAGCTGTGTAATGTTCGTTCATTTCCACATCATCAATCCGGAATGAAACTTTACCTTCATTTGCCCAATTTCCCCTAACTCCAAGACCAATTTTCCCGTGTCTATCCTGGGCAAAGCAAAAGCCCGGGACTAATCTCAGAACATCAATCAAATCTCTTGCACCACTATTTTGTATTTCTTCCCTGGTAATTAAAGTAACAACATTTGGATTATTACGGGTGGATAAGGATTTTTGTGTAGAAATAGATATTAAACTATTTATGAATTTTTCCAATTCACTTGAAACACCTGATGCTTTTATAGAATCCAATTGTTCCAACGACATATCATAATATTTGGAAAGATTAATTGAATCCAGAGGAATTGTATCAGTCTTTTCCTGAGATATGGCTAGATTACAGGCGATTAAGTTGATAAATATAAAAATTAGAGTTGTTATTGTTGATTTCATAATATGAATTATTAGTGAATCAAAAAAAAGTTTTAATAAGAAATTATTAGTCGTAATTCTAAGCCAAAATTTCAATTGCTTAGGGTATCAAATTTATACAAAATCTATCACCAGGCAAAATTCATTTAATATACTGAAAAACAAGTGTTAAAAAAATTGTTTGTTTGGTTTTGCCTTTTTATTGCATTGCTATTCAATTATATAATTAATTTTACATTTAAATCTTGAAAATTTACTTTCAATTTATTTTTTTATGATTTGAAAAACAATATTAATTTCGACTAAATTTTTAGAAATAAATTTGACACCAATACAAACAATATTTGTGCTATAAATCAAACTTTAAAAATCTATTATCATGAAAACATCAAAAATTACATTATTAATAATAATGATTATTAGCGGATTTACTGTTTTAGCCCAGGACAATAAAGAAATGGAATATCTTTTTCAGAAAGGAAAAGTTTCAATTTCAGGTTTCGGTGGCTTTACAACAGAATTTTCAGCAATTCAAAACGAGTTTGCCGTATTAACTGGCGGTGGCGGTGCTGCCATATTTAACCAAAAATTCTTTATTGGTGGTTATGGAATGGGTTTATCTACAAAACACATTTATAATAATGTTGATACAATAGTAAAGTTAGATGCCGATAGAATTTCATTTGGTCATGGTGGATTTTGGATTGGCTATTTACATAACTCTCACAAAATAGTCCATTTATGCGGTAGTGCAAAAATCGGTTGGGGGCAAATTGCAGTTTATGATGAATATTACGATTATAAAGAAGCTTATGAATATCAAGCTAAAGATAATGTTTTTGTTGCAACTCCTCAATTGGAAGTTGAATTAAATCTTACAAAATGGTTTAAAGTTAATTTTGCCGGAGGATATCGATTTGTAGCAGGAATTGATAAATCATATTCTATAAATGGTGTAACAAAAAATTATTATGATTCGTCTGACTTCAGCGGTCCGGTAGCGAACATCAGTTTCCTATTTGGTGGATTTGGCGTAAAATAATTTTTTAATAATTATTTTCAATAAAAATTACAACCCTTCAATAATAAATCTGTCTTTTTGCAGTATTAAATAAAAAAAAATCAATTTATAATGCAACAAAAAATATTAGTCCTAATTATTTCAATCTTTTTGATATTTCCTTCCATTAGGAGTTTTGCAGGAAGTACTGATGATAATGAATCCAAAAGATTAACAATTAGTGGACATATTAGCGATAAGGAAAGTGGAGAAGAGCTTCTTGGAGCTACTATTTATGTCAAAGAGCTTCAAACTGGAACATTAACAAATTTATATGGATTTTTCTCAATAAGTCTTCTTCCCGGAACCTATACTTTTACTTTTTCATACATTGGTTACCAATCAGTTGAGAAGAAAATAGTTCTCGATAAAAATATTACATACAATGTTTTATTGTCAACATCTGCAAAGATTTTGAAAGAAGTAGAAATTACAGGAAGAGTAGCCTCAGAAAATGTTACTAAAACCGAAATGAGTGTTGTTAGAATAGATGCAAAAGCAATACAAAAAATTCCTGCTCTAATGGGTGAAGTTGACATAATTAAAGCAATTCAACTATTACCGGGAGTTCAATCAACCGGTGAAGGAAGCTCCGGATTTAGTGTGAGAGGTGGTTCAAGAGACCAAAATTTAATTTTATTGGACGAAGCTACTGTTTATAATGCATCTCATTTGATGGGCTTCTTCTCCGTTTTTAATAATGATGCTGTTAAAGATGTTAAGCTTTATAAAGGTGATATTCCTGCTACTCATGGCGGCCGACTTTCATCCTTGCTTGATATCAGGCAGAAAGATGGGAATTCAAGAAAGTTTAGCGGTACAGGTGGAATTGGAACTGTTTCCAGCCGTTTAACAATTGAAGGTCCAATAATAAAAGACAAATGCTCCTTTATCGTAGCTGGCAGAAGGTCGTATGCCGATGTTTTCTTAAGATTATCAAAAAAGGAAAATCTAAAAAACAATATTTTATATTTCTACGATTTCAACGCAAAAATTAATTTTAAAATTAATGACAATAACAGGATATATTTTTCCAGATATATGGGAAGAGATGTTTTTAAACTTAAAAGTGATGATAATCCATTTGGAATGAGTTGGGGAAATGCAGGATATACCTTACGTTGGAATCATTTATTTTCTGAAAAAGTGTTTTCAAACTTTACATTAATTAGAAGTCACTACGACTATCATATGGGTTCCGATGCAGAGATAACCGGATTTAAATGGGTGTCGGATTTGCTCGATTGGACTTTCAAATCTGATTTTGTATATTATATAAATCCCAAAAACACTATGAAGTTTGGTGCAATTGCCACCCTTCATAAGTTTGAACCGGGAAATGTAAAAGGAGTTGGAGATGAGAGTATTTTTAATGAAATTAAAGTTCCTCATTCAAGAGCGAGAGACTATGCTATTTACACAAGCAACGAACAAAAAATTGGAAGCAGAATAACTGCAAATTATGGTTTGAGATACTCAATTTTTCAAAGTGTTGGTAATGCCACTTCTTATAATTTTGATGAGAATTATAATAAAATTGATTCCACAGTTTATGCTAAAGGAGAAATTTATAATACCTATTCAGGATTAGAACCACGCATTGGTGTGAACTTTTCAATTAATGAAGTTTCTTCGATTAAAGCCAGCTATTCTCGTAATATGCAATATGTTCATCTCGCATCAAATGCTACAGTTGGAATGCCATTGGATGTGTGGTTGCCTTCAAGTCCTAACATTGAACCGCAGATTGCCGACCAATATGCAATTGGTTATTTCAGGAACTTTAAAGATAATAGCATTGAAACATCAGTTGAAGTTTATTATAAGGATATGCAAAACCAAATTGATTTTAAAGACCATGCTCAAATACTTCTAAATCCAAGAATTGAAGGAGAAATCAGAATTGGAGAAGCAACTGCTTACGGAATTGAATTATTAGTTAGAAAACAAGTTGGGAAATTAACCGGATGGCTTAGTTACACTTATTGTAAAACCGAAAGAAATGTTCCTGAAATAAATAATGGAAATACTTATCCTTCACCCTACGACAAGCCTCATGATATTTCAATAGTGGCAAATTATCAAATTTCAAAAAGAATTTCAATTTCCGGAACATGGGTTTATGCTACCGGTTCCCCTGTTACTTTTCCAACAGGAAGATTCAGGTATGGGAATTTGATTGCACCTGTTTATTCTGATAGAAATTCCTACAGAATGCCCGATTATCATAGATTAGATCTGGGTGTTACACTCGATGGAAAGGACAATCCTGAAAGAAAATGGCATAGCTCCTGGAATCTTTCTGTTTATAATGCTTATAACAGGCATAATGCTTTTCAGATTACATTTGAACAAAATGAAGATAATCCATTACAGACAGATGCGATTAAAACTTATATGTTTCCAATTATACCTTCAATAACTTATAATTTTCACTTTTAGAAATAAAACCATATAAGGCATATAAGAAAATATAAGAATGAAATTAAATACAAAAAACATTAAACCATAAAAGGCATAAAAGAAAATAAAAGAAAGATATAAAACCATATAAGGCATATAAGAAAATATAAGAATGAATTAACACAAATAAAATCATAATAAATCAGCGAAAATCAGCGTCAAAAACAAATAGCGTCAAAAACAATCAGCGTCAAAATAAATAATAAAATGAAATTTAAAAACATATTTTTAGCAATTGCAATAGTAAGTCTATTGTCGAGCTGTACAGAAAAAATTGAATTAAAACTGGATGATACTTACACAAGAATAGTTGTTGATGGTGAAATTACTTCGGAAGTAAAAGCACATCAAGTAATTCTATCGAAAAGCACCAGCTATTTTAATAATGAAGCTCCTCCTCCTGTTATTGGGGCAAAAGTTACGATAAGTGATGGAACAAATACTTATGATTTAAGCGAAACCGAACCCGGCATTTATAAAACACAGCCTAATGTTCAAGGAGTTGCAGGGAGAATTTATACTTTAACAATTAGTGATATTGATATAAATGGCGATGGCAAAGATGATATATTTACTGCATCATCCGAAATGAAACCAACATGGGCTATTGATTCTATAACACAGGAAATATTTGACCCTACCGAAACTCCATTAAGATATTTAATAAATGGATGGGGACAGGAAGACCCTATGCCCGGGCAATACTATTTGTGGAGATATTATAAAAATAATGTTCTTGAAACTGATACACTGGATGAGTTAATTTTTGTTGATGACGAAATGGTTAATGGTAGCTATATTGCCGGTTTAGCAATGTTTCTTGTTGATGCTAAAATTAATGATACAATTAAAGTAGAATCAAGGTCGATTACCAAAGATTATTATGAATTCATAAATTCATTTATGGCAGAAACTGTTTGGAATGCAGGTAGTTTTGGTGGTCCACCTGCAAATGTTAAAACCAATGTTAGCAATGGTGGCTTAGGTTATTTCAATGCTATTGAAGTTGCTTATGTTTCAACAATTATAAAATAGGGAAATTTACAGATTTTGTGAAAACTGAAAAAATAGTTTTGGAATAAGGAATGTTATAATGCAATAATAATGTAAATACCAATCGAATATAATTTCAAGCTACAGCATAAGATTAATCAACCTCATTTCTTGTATTATTAGCTCAATAGATTAATTTTGTAAAAAATCTATTGCAATGAAATGCCCATATACAAAAGTACACTAAATTATATGATGATCCCGATGGCTATCGGGATGGGCATTCCATCGGCAATATAAAGAAAAAGCCAATAAATAATTTTAATTTAACTAATTGTTAAAAAGTTATTTAACAAAATTTAAACAGATGAAAACTATAATAAATACCGAAAATGCACCAAAGCCTGTTGGTCCATATAATCAGGCGGTTTTATCAAATAACACTTTATATTTGTCGGGTCAGATACCGATTAATCCTGAAAAAGGTGAAATCTTAAAGGGTGATATCAATCTTCAAACACATCAGGTGATGAAAAATCTTAAAGCAGTTTTGAATAAAGCTGGAATGGATTTTATAAATATTGTGAAAGCAACAATTTTCGTTAAAGATATTTCTAATTTTGCTTTAATAAATAAAGCTTATAGTGAATATTTTGGTAATGAAGCTCCGGCTCGTGAAGTTGCCCAGGTTGCTGCTCTGCCTCTTAATGCCGAGTTAATGATTTCGATGATTGCGGAAAAGTAAAATTAGGAAAACTCATTTGAATATTCCTGAAACACGAATTATCAATTTTTTTATGATTAAAAAAATACTAAATATCTTTTTCATACTTTTAGTGATAGCATGTAATGTACCTGACAGCAAGAAACAGGATTCAGATAATTTAGGTTTAAATAGCTCAAAAATAGATTCTACAGAAACACTTATAAATATCAAGCAAGATTCTAATAATGTTTTAGGTGATAAAGTTTTACTATCAAATGAAAAGGACAAAAATGGATTAAGCAGTCCTGATACAATTATAATTTTCGAAGAATTCTCTGATAGTACTAAGGCATTGAAAAAATTAAGCGAATTGGAAGAAGCAGGAAATTCCTTTAAACTAATTTCTACAAAGTATTATCATTATAAAGACAAATCAAAAGAATACTTGCTTTTTAGTCAAAATCTATCCGATTCAATAATAAATGAGTCATCCAGGATTTCAATTATTTATAAAATCAGACCAAATAATTTTTCGGATGATAAAAATTTAAACCCTTCAGAGTTAAATGAAGCTTATCGAAATTACCATGATACATTGGTTGACGAAACTAATGCTTTGTACTTAATAAAACCAAAGAGAGTATATTCTCATGCTAGAATGTTTACCCGATTCATAAACTTTAATTCAGAGGGAGTTCAGCAAAATAATTTAACTATTAATGATTTTGAATTCGCTGATATTGATAAAACAAAAGATGGCTATATTGTAGCATTAAATGATTTTGGGATGGGTGCTGCCAATTACTTTAACGATGTTCATTACTCTTTCAAAGTTCTTTGGTTAGATAAAAATCTTAATATAATTGGGGACTATCATAAAGCAATGGTCAGTACTAATATTAATTCAGTTAGCTATTCTCAAGGTAAATATTTTGCAGTATGTGAATTGCATACCGGATGTGATATGTGTGATTGGAATTTTTGCTTTTTTGAAATTGAATTTAACAAAAATTTTAAACCTGAAAATATTAAAATTTTAAAACAACCAAAGAGTCATAATGTTGATCCTGAATTTCTTTTAAAAATTATTAAATCAAAAGGAATTTTTACTTCAACAGATTTACAAAATGAAAATAGGAATAATTAGAAACGTTTAAACTTAAAAATGAATATGAAAAAAATAAGTATTTTACTAATTGCAGTATTAATTAGCATTTCAACAAGTCTTAGAGCTGATGAGGGAATGTGGCTTCCGATTTTACTAAACTATGCTGATATGCAAGCCAAAGGATTAAAACTTTCGGCAGAAGATATTTACAGCATTAACAAAGCATGTCTGAAAGATGCCATAGTTTTATTCGGTGGCGGTTGTACAGCCGAAATTGTTTCTGCTGAGGGTTTGATTTTAACAAATCACCATTGCGGATATAGGTCAATACAATCCCATAGTTCCGTTAACCACGATTATTTAACTGATGGATTTTGGGCTATGAATAAAAAAGAAGAATTGCCAAATCAGGGATTAAAAGCAACTATTCTTGTTAGTATGGAAGATGTTTCTTCAAAAGTTCTTGATGGTGTTAATAATGAAATGACCGAAACCCAAAGAGCTATAATTATAGATAATAATATTAAAGAAATTATTAAAAATGCAAAAAAAGGAAATCACTTTATAGCTGAGGTTGAACCATTTTATTATGGTAATCAATATTTTCTTTTTGTTTCAGAAGTTTTTGAAGATGTTAGATTGGTTGGTGCACCTCCCTCAAATATTGGGAAATTTGGTGGCGATACCGACAATTGGATGTGGCCCAGGCATACAGGCGATTTTTCGATTTTCAGAATTTATGCCGATAAAGATAATAAGCCTGCTATATATTCTACTTCAAATGTGCCTTATAAACCAAAATTCCATATTCCAATATCTTTGAAAGGTTATGATATTAATGAGTTTACTTTTGTTTTCGGATATCCCGGTACAACTCAGGAATATCTTACTTCAGATGCCATTGCTCAAATAACTCAATTAAGAAATCCCATTAAAATTGAATTAAGGCAAAAACGACTGGATATAATGAAAAAGTATATGGATAAAAGTGCCCAGGTCAGGATTCAATATTCAGCAAAATATGCAGGTGTCGCAAATTATTGGAAAAAAATGATAGGCGAAAACAGGGGAATTAAAAAACTTGATGCTATTAATATAAAGAAGGAAAGAGAAGACGCATTTGAGTTTCAGATAATTTCAAATCCTGAACTTAGTTTTGCCAAAGGCTTAATTCCTGAATTTCGAAAAACCTATAAGGAAATGGAAGCAACTTATTTGGCTTTTGATTATTTTGTTGAAGCCGGTCATGCAATCGAATTAGTCAATTTTGCAAATAAATTCACAAACCTTATACAAATTTCGCAAAAGAAAAATCTTGCAGATAGTATTTTAAATCTCACACTCGATGCTTATAAAAGAAGCACAAAAGGATTCTTTAAAGATTACAATTATGATATTAGCAAAGAAACTTTTATTGCATTGCTACAAATGTATTATGACGGTTTAGATAAAAAATATCATCCTGAAGCATTTAAAACAATAGGTGAAAAATATAATGGAAATTTCGAAAAATATGCTGATGATGCTTTTAAAAAATCAGTATTTGTTGATGAAGCTAAACTGGAAAAATTCCTTAATTCATATAAAAAATCATCTTATAAAAAAATCTTAAAAGATCCACTCTTTATTTTAGCAAATAGCATTTACAATAATTATCTCGAAAATATTCAAAAGCAATTGGCAGGATTCGAATTTAAAATCGATAGTCTTCAAAGAGTGTATGTTAAAGCATTAATGATTATGCAAAATGATAAAGTATTATATCCTGATGCGAATTCAACTCTTCGAATTGCTTATGGAAAAGTTGATGACTATTATCCACGTGATGCGGTTCATTACACTTATTTCACAACACTTAAAGGAATCATGGAAAAAGAAGACCCCGAAATTTACGATTATGTTGTTGAAGCAAAGCTTAAAAAACTTTACAATTCAAAAGATTACGGACAATATGGCGATGCTGACGGAAGCATGCATGTTTGTTTCACAGCTTCGAATCACACAACAGGCGGAAATTCAGGTAGCCCGGTTTTAAATGCTGATGGTTACTTAATCGGAATTAATTTCGACAGAAACTGGGAAGGAACCATGAGTGATTTAATGTACGACCCTGACCAATGCCGTAATATTTCCCTAGATATCAGGTATTGCCTGTTCATAATCGATAAGTTTGCCGGAGCCGGTCATCTTATCCAGGAAATGACAATTATAAAATAGTGTTTGCAAGAAAACTACCCTGAATTGAAAATCAGCCTTTCCCCGTTCCGCCAATTGGCGGATGTGCAGATTTTCAGTGAGTTCACCCTTTAGGGCTTGGGGGAAAACTCACTGAAAATCAATATTTGTCGGGTTTTCTTGCCCTAATATCGCACTTGTCAAAAAAAAGCTCCGATTTAGTTGACCTTTTTTTTTTCATACAATAAATTTACGACCCTAATTATAAAGCAGATTGAACAATATAAGGGAGTTGTTATATGCATGAGCAATTGAATTACGAAGATTTGGAGAAACGTTATTATGATTTCTTTAATAAATGCCAACCAGGCTATGAAGAGGTTCATGATAAATTAAAGTCTGCTTTTTTGAAGTTCTTTTCTCATAAAGTCAGAACTCATATGAATTCAATTGTTGGTTTTGCAGATTTACTTCGAGGTTCAGATATTTCTCAAGCTGAAAGTGAACATTATATCAATAATATCATAAAAAGCGGAAAAATACTTCTTAATACTATTGACGATAATGTAAGCCTTGCAAAAATTGAAACAAATGAAATGAGAGTCTATAATTCTAATTTCGAAATAAACAGTTTAATTGACGAAATAAATAATGAATTCATTGAGGAAATTGCTGATAACCACATTGAATCAATTAAATTTATTGCACATAAAGAAAGTAGGATAGAGTTGGATATACAATCTGATAAAGGAAAACTAAAAACAATTTTCACACATTTACTAAATAATGCTTTCGAATTTACTTCCAATGGCACAATTGAGTTTGGATACAGGATTACTAATGATGTTAAACTCGAATGTTTTGTTAGATATTCAGGTGTCGGATTATTTAATGAGAGATTAAATGGCATTCAAAGAGCCAATGAAAAATCAGAGTTTAATTATCAGAATAAGGAATATGGATTTAAAATAATAAAAGGCTTTTTAGAGCTTATGGAAGGTGAACTTATTGTTGAATCAGACCCTGCCCATGGCACAAATGTTAATTTTATCTTGCCATTAGTTTTCGCCAAAAATCAAAAAATTTCCTGAATCTCTTTTTTTAAAAACTCCAAAGCAATTTCAGTTTGAAGCTTTCCTTTTTCAACTGTTAGTTCAATTATTTTATTATTCAAATCGACAGATGTAGCTTTTTCGTCAAGTTTATGAGAAGCAGTATTAACTAATTGAGTGATTTCTTCTTTTGCGTTTTTAACCAATTTCCAGGCTTGTTGCGATATATATAGCTGTTGCGAAAGATTATGCTCAAATTCTTCCCTTATGGTTTTTAGTAATCTATTGTGCATTTGATGAACTGTAACTCCGGGAATGTTTTCCCTTAGCAGCATACTTAAAGGTGAAATTCTTTCAAGCAAAAGAATAATACGTTCATAAGCCTGAAGCCGCAATGGAGTTATAAGTTTTTGATTATTGAATTTATATTCCAGCAAACGTTTTTTATTTTCCGACTCTATTTCTTCAGTTCGCCTTTTTTCTTCGTTTTTAAGGAAATTTCTGATTATTAAATAAGCTGTAACTAGCACAACTATTGATGGTGTGAGATATTTTAGTAATTCAGCGATATCTTTCATAATATTGAATTTTAAGGATGAGCAAATTTATGAAAATATAACGGTTTTTTGATAATGAATATTACTTCTCAAAATGCTCACCAAATAATTTATATTTAACACCAATT
>JAIPBB010000066.1 GCA_021739805.1 Saprospiraceae bacterium
CCTTATTAACTATAGTATTAAGCTCTTCTCTTTCTTCTTCTGTTAATGTAACTTTATACTTTATCATAATCACCTCACTTTTTTATGAGACAATTATAATTTCGCCTTACGTCATGTCAAGCTTGACGCGACACTAGAAGCATTTTCTTGATATTACCAATTTTATTTAAAAGATCATCTTCGATCTGATTACTTATAAATCCTAATCTATGTGATAATATTATTTGTGTTTCAACTTCAGTAGCTGAACCTAAAGCAATAAAAAGGAACCGTGTAAAATCTTTATCACTTCCTCTCGCTGAACCTTCAGCAATATTTGATGGAATTGATACACTAGCCCTTCGTATTTGATCAATAAGTCCAAATCTCTCTTCTTTCGGAAAGTCGCTAGTTATATTGTATAATTCTACTACGAAATCCATACTCATTTGCCAAACATCTAAATCTTTGTGATTCATTACTCCTCCTCTTTCGTCTCACAACTCACGACTCACGTTTGAAGAACTTCCTCACAGATTCTATAACATAATTTTGTTCTTCAAGAACCAACTCATAGTACAACGGCAACCGCAGCAAACACTCCGTATATTTCTCTGCTTCAGGTAATTTTTTTTGAAATGAGCCAGCCATCATTTTGGATTGATGCAGTGCCTGATAATGAAAAACAGCTCCAATTCCTTTATCCTTGAGAAATTTCAGCAAACCGTTTCTCTCTTTTCCTGAATTACAGATAATGTAAAAAATATGACCATTATTACTGCTGCCTTCTGGTATTTTTGGTAGTCTCAGATGTCCCTCAGTCTCTAAGTCAAGTAGTCCCTTATAATATCTATTCCACAATAATACTCTTTTCTTAATAATATCCTCTGCATTTTCCAGTTGAGCATAAAGATAGGCTGCATTCATATCAGAAGGCAGATATGAAGAGCCAACATCTACCCAGCCATATTTATCAATTTCACCACGGAAAAATTTACTCCTGTCCGTACCCTTTTCTCTGATTATTTCTGCTCTTTCAGTATATTTATCATCATTGATTATCAGTAGTCCACCTTCTCCGCACTGAATATTTTTCGTTTCATGAAAACTCATACAGCCAAAATGACCTATGCTTCCCAAAGGTCTCCCTTTATAACATGCATTTATACACTGGGCAGCATCTTCTATAACATAAAGATTGTGTTTTGCAGCTATAGCCAAGATCTTATCCATATCACAAGCCATCCCGGCATAATGAACCGGTACAATAGCTTTTGTTTTATCAGTGATCAAAGTCTCAAGATGTTCAATATCCATATTAGGGTGATCTTTCCTGCTATCACAAAAAACTATTCTGGCACCTCTTAATACAAAAGCATTGGCGGTTGATACAAAAGTGAAGGATGGCATAATCACTTCATCACCGGGTTTGATCCCGGCTAATATGACAGCCATCTCCAATGCGGCAGTACAGGAATGTGTTAACAAAACTTTTCTGAAGCCATACTTTACCTCAAGAAAATTATGGCATTGCCTGGTATAATATCCATCTCCGGATATGTGCCCACGTTTTACTGCATCAGTAATATTCTCTATCTCTCTTCCAGATAGATATGGTTTGTTATATGGTATTCTCATTAATTTCCCAACCTGCTTAAACGTTCGGTTTCAGCAATTACATTCCCATTTTTTGTGTCAAAGCAATCTACTCCACCAGTCTCTGAAATCCCTGTGAAATACCAGTTCGGTGACTTGTACTCAGGAAGTAATATCCCTGGTGCTGAGATTATCTTCTTTTGGACAGCCTCAAATAAAACCCCACTACAGGTCATGTTAACCATTGTTTTGGGATCAAACTTTTCTGCCTGCTTACCCGATACAGCATTAAGTATCTTTCCTGCTTCCTGTTTCAGCCGGTCTTTCCGGATTTTATATTCACACTTATCAACTTCCTGCCTTATTTCAATTTCATATTTTTTGAATTGATCATAAGCAGCTCTCACCAATTGCGATGATTCTATTATATCTGCCGGAGTTGCTATTCTTTCCGCCTCACAATAACTCACCACATGAAGCATTCCGGGATCCACCAGCAATTGCAAAAGCGTAGATCTCACAAGCTGCCATCTGGCAATTTCCTGATCAGGAACAAAATAACCAATACCTGTTCTGGTTTGCAATAAATGCTTTATATTAATCCCTGATTTCATGATCATTTCTTCAATTATCTCCCGAGCAGCATTCATCTTTGCTAAATCTGCAGTATCACTGGTTTCTCGTGGTTTATTGAACTGCATCTGATAGATTTGGCTTTGAACTCCCGAATTGATCATTATTGAACTGTTTATTGCATAGTCAGCCACTATCAAAGCATCCTGTGCCCAGCGGCTGCTCCACTGATTAGGGTCATTTATCTCTACAGGTATTCCCTTACTACCTAACTTCTTGATTGCATCAAGATGCTCTGATATTGATGCTTTCAGTTCAGTCTCTCCCCTACCATCCAATTCGTTGAACCAGAATAATGGTATTGCCTGATGGCCTCCGGTAAGCATCCCTGTCTCTAAGCAGGTATCTATGAAATCAATCATGCCATTCACATGAGCATAAGGCTTTATGGCTGGAAAGTTTCCTGTCCTGGTCGCCATATAAAGTCTTTGCAGATCCTTCTTATCCTTATACGGCACCCCTCCATCATTCTTTCTGTCTTCAAATTCTTCCGGCTTACTAAAGTAGCGCTGTGACAGATCACTTGAGCCAAGTGATATCTCATCAAGAGCTCCTGCCTTTGCCAGAATTTTTATCCCTTCTACTGTTGGTTCTATAGTTTCTGAATTCACGCCAAAATGTGATCTTAATAAGGGATAGGATGATTGACTTCCTCTCACAAATAAATCTTCCCGGGCTGCTATATCAGGGACAGGCAAAGAGCCATATTGCCTGTGATCTATTTCTTTGAGAATATGATCAGCAATCTGATCCAGAATATCTATCCTGTTCTTTCCTTCCTTTGTTCTCTTGAACTTTAAATATTCATCTATATGTTGTTCCTTGATCTCAAAAAATCTCAATAGCTGCCGGCAATCTTTCTCAGAATCTCCACTTTGCCTGAAATAACTTACATCACTTGTGAGTTTACTCGAGCCTTTACTTAATAATTCTATCGTTGCAGGCAATCCGGCAAAGGCAATTTTTCTTGATTTTCCATTTTCTCTAATTAATAATCCGCTCTCTTTCAGACTATAGATAAATTCCATAAATAAATGATATCCGGTTTCTGCTTTCTGCCGATAACTACAGCCAATATACAGTGGATCTGCTTTATAGATAATTTCCAGAATTTCTTCTTTCTTCATCCCGGGTTTACAGATACGGCAATCCATTCCAAAATGAGATAGATGCCTCTGCACATGAAATAATCCTTGAGTATGAGGATCATTTCCTAAAGGTATCAATATACTCTTTATCAAACGAGTTCTCCAGTCAAAAATGCTCTCAGATACTCTAAAGAAAACTGCTGCAAATTCCTGCCCTTCGCTCTAATATCACACTCACATATATTATTATAGATATCAATTATCTCACTGATCGCCCCACATTCAATATTCAATCTCTGGGCTAATGCCTCCATTGGCACTAATCCGGTAGGGATATCTTCATCCATATACCTTAATTGGGGATATGATCGCTTTATATATGTCGGACACCTGCTGATAGTGTCTGTCAAATCCTCGTCTGTCACTATTTCAAGATCATAAGTAGTCACTAACCAGCTTTGAAGATCCATTACGGCATCAAATTTCTCTTCAGGTATAAATAAACCCTGAGAAAGCTGCTCGATATCAAGAGTCTGTAAACCCAGAGTCTTTGCTATCCCTATCCTGATCTTATCAATCTTTATCATCTGATTGGCAGCCTGCTTATTCTGAACGATTCCTTCAATATAGAAATCAAAAACCTGCCCCATCTGCCTCCGTTTATCTATTTTTACCTTATTTATTATATATGTTGCTGGATGTAGTACAGCTCCCACATTACCCAAAGAAGTTGTTCCGGGAATTCTGTTTATATGCAATCCAGGGATCAGAGCATGCAGTTCTTCCAGATACTCAGGTTTTACTCTCCCTTCAACTGAGCATATTACAGTTTTTTTTCGCATTTTTATATAGGCTGTTCCCGGTTCCAGAATCTTACAGGAAAATGGACAGCTATTCAAACACAAAAAGGGATATCCATCTCCTAAATGCTCCTGTGCATATGGAACGGGCAAGGTTCTGCCAGGTGAAAATACGATTGGTATTTGCTTTTTATTAACTCCACCCATTTTCAATAACTCTATTGCCTTATCGTGATATATCGAAGGTAAGGTGATTATTATTAGATCTATATTCTCGACAAAGTCTCTGATATCAGTTTTTAAAGCAGCGGATGAGATAGGGTAAAACTCCCTGTTCTCTGATTCTTCCAAATAAAGCCCGTCCTGTTCAAGTATTTTATCAATTCTTTGTTTATCCAGCTCAGGTATCGGAATAAATCCGCTTACCTCTTTTCCCTGCCGTAATAAATCCGCCAAATAGGCATGTCCGGACTGTGATCCTACACCAAATATCCCTATTCGCATCTACTTCACCACTCCATAATACTGATAAAATTTCCTTACTCGCTCATCAAGCAACAAAGGTTTATGCATCTGAAATCCATGTAACTCACTATTGGCATTCCCCTCTATCACGATAAATCCATCCTCCTGCAATGCCAGATCCCAGGCTATATAGCGAATGTATTTCACCCGTTCAGCTAATTCGATTATCTGTTCCTTTATCTTTTCCCAATCTGGTATCTTTACACCTTTGATCAATGCTCCGGTATCTGGATGCCTGTCTATCTCTTTCACTTTTCCATCCACTATAACCTTGGTAACGCTTATCTCTCCACTATCAATATCAACACCCGGCAGTACACCACCAGGTCCCAAATTATCTACTGGTGCGGATTTCTTAGTCCCTATCCGAAAAAATGCTCCTGCTATAAAAGCTCTATCTGTATCAGGATCGATCATTGTTAATACTTTCAAACTGTTTATCGAACCAGAGAATATCTGCTTAAGAAATTCTGCCTGATCTATGCATTCACACACCAGATAACCATCAAGTCTCTTGATCAAATCCGCAAGAGCATGTCTGTCTGCTTCCTGATTATTGATAAATAATTTACCAGCTTTACTTAAAACCTTATATATCCCATAACCTCCACCGCCAGATATTCGTTTCAAAATCAATGGAATATCTTCTATTATGCCCTGAATGTCTCTCTCCTGCCCTAATGATATGTACTTCCCTGCCTTAATACTCCCAAATATTCGCGGAACCTTGGCATACTGACCAATAAATTCATTAAATAAAAGTTTATTGTTCATCAATTCATTATATCCGGCATTGATTTTTATCGCCTTTGTATATACTGCTTTGTCATTTACATAATCTCTATATGAGTAATCCTCAAAATTATAGAATGCCACTGCTTCCTGAGAAAATCCCCGCAGCCACATGGATAGCTTCCTCCCTATGCTAACCCTCAGTTTAGGATGAAGCTCACGCCGGATAAAGTCCCGCCATCCGGCAAACGTCAATATCAGCCTTTTAATCTTTTTATCCATTCTCTCTTTTTTTTTACATTTTACATTTTACATTCAATTCGGCAAGCAACGCTTCCTGAATTGAAACCCATACAACTTACTCACATAAATGAAAACACAAAGAAATAAAACCAGATAAGTAATGAATAACGCCTGAGCTGATCCCGCTATGCCATTTAGCTTTAAAAGAACAAAATTCGAGAATACATTTACACCTGCCGCAATTCCTGTGAAAATTAATAACTTATTCTGCTTGTTCTTATGGATTATCAAGGGCATCAAGATAAGGTAATATCCCCAAAAAGCATACTCAAAGGCTATCCATTTCACATAAGCACTTGCTCCATAATAATCAGGAGTTATCATTATATGCAACATTATTCACGTGAACAATTTAGCTTGTATTTCCAATATCTTGAATCATCTTCTGTCCTAATTGATTTGTTTAAATATCATCATTACCAAATTTTTAGAGCTTTTATCCAAGGCATTGGCATTACCCTTTGAACTTGCCATAAACAAGCTAACAATACCAATAAATGAGATATGCAAAAAGCATAAGATACTCCAATGTATCCGAATAAATCCACAAACCAAATATTAAATAAAACAATAATCATCATATTTAATAATGTTATTATACTTATTACTTTCTGTTTATTATATCTAATTAATATTGGAAATATGAAAACATAAATTTCTTGAAATAGAAATCCAATGGAAAACCAGGGTATAAACTCCTTGGCACCATAATATGCTTGGGTTGTCATAATTTTTAAGATTACGCCAGATAATAAGTTTAGTGATAATACTCCAAGTAAAACTACTCCTATTAAAGCATAGAGCATTCTTGTAAGATATATTTTATTTTTAATTTCATTCCCTGAAATCTTCTCATAAAGAAAAGGAGACCAGGACATACTTAGTGTATCACCTAATACTTTTACTAAAAAAGCTAATTGAAATCCTAATGAATAAATTCCCAATAAATTTTTTGTATAATAATATTGAATAAAAAATACCCCAACTTGTGAAGCAATTACCGCCTGTAATGAATTTGGTATTAATGGAATAGATACTGATAATATCTTTTTAATAATTTCTTTTGAAAATTGAAATATCACATATTTATACTTTATTAAG
This sequence comes from Saprospiraceae bacterium, assembly GCA_021739805.1. Next base: position 6,758 of record JAIPBB010000066.1, read on the forward strand.
TATATTAGCGATGCCATCCCAGATACAATAAAAGCAGCAATAATGCCGACTATTCTTCCCTGCCACCCCATTTTGAACACTACAACGAGTACTATAGAAATTGATAGATTAATTGCAGTATTACCAACTTGCTGAATTCCAAAAGCTAAAACTTTTTTTGAATTGCGCATTACAGTTAATCCTAGTGAAAACACAATAAATACAAAAGATGTTAACGGTACAAATAACAACCAATTAAGTGGAAAAGATATATAGTCTATGATGCGCTCATATAGAAAGAAAAGAGTTACAGTATTAATTATTGATAAAATGCTTGCTATAAATATTGAATTTCCAATTATTCTTGCAATAAATTCTTTCTCTCTGGAATAAAAATATTTAGAAACTACCGTAGGGATATTCACTCCATTCATAGAATTTGATATTGATAAATAAAGTGTAAACAAAGCAATTATTCCATATTCAGCTGGTTTTAAATATCTTGTCAATACAGGCAACATCAAAAAAGGCAAAGAATTTTTAATAATTGTTGCTATAAAATATCCACCAGACATATTACTCAAATGCTTTAGCCCTTGCAAATCTGCGCTTAATTTAATCATTGTGATTTCTTTCAGTTTTTTCTAAATTGAAATGGGACACTATTAGATCAATTAAATTATTTACACTTACTTCATCATCAAGATTAGATCTCTTCTTAATATTACGATAATAGCTGGCTCTGGTTGAGTGCATTTCAATCGATTTCAAGTAAGCTATCAACTCATTTTCACTAAATTGATATGCTTTTATAAATCTCTCCATTTTTTGTATATCCTCGTTAGTTCTTATACGCAATACACCATGTTTATAACTTTCATACCATGCTTGTCCAAAGCATATGACGGGTTTCTTACGTACTATAGCTTCCCATCCGATAGTACCCGTTAAAGTAACTATAGCCACTGCAGAATCTATTAAGTCAAATGGATTATAATTAATCGGAACAAATGAAACTCTCGGAAACTTTATCGCATCTGTGTAAAATCTAACTAATCTGCTTGCCTGACCTTCTGCCCTTGGATTAAATTGCAGGGGATTTTCTTTTATATATATATTCCAAGATTTTGGTAAATATGTTGATAATAGCTCTATAATGTAAAGTTGGTTGTAAAATATATTTGCCCTTGGCATAGTAGTTTCTTCTGGTTGATAATGTAAAGCAAATAAAACATAGGGCTTCTGTAGTGTAGTTTTTATGGCTATCGTAGAATATTCATTTTCTAATTTTCTTAAAAATCTAACTCTTTTTATAATTTTAATGCAATAGCTTATAAAATTTATTCTTATTTTACTTCTTTCTGTTTCAACCTTCTTTTGTTTACAATATGTTGGAAATCCTTTAAAAATAAATCCATCTTTACCTATCCATGATTGATTTTTATTTTTTACATCCGCTAAAAATTTCTGAATAGATTTATAATAACTCGGTCTATTTTTATGAAATATATTTAATTCTTTCATTCCAGCGGGAATAGCTTCTTGATATGATTTGTTCGCTATCCTACTCAAATATTCAGCAATGTCATCTGATAGAGCGAAATTTAAAGATCCTTTCTTGATATTTAGCCAGTCTTCTTCAATTATTTCAGGTATTGAATAAATGCAATCAGAGGCTATTACTCTTGCACCTGATTCGAATGAAGTGTAAACTGAAGAATAAAACTTAATTTTTTTTTGTTTACAAACTAAATACAAAGGAAAATCGAACGATCTGTGAGGTATAGAAGCACTTATTACGATATCAATTTGATAGGTATCAATTATTGCAAGCCAATATCTTAAAAATCTTCGAAATAATTCTCTGCGCTCAGCATAATTAAAACTGTCTTTTTCTGGATCCATTCTATCCATGATATTTAAACCAATTAATTCATCTCTGCCAATTTCGCTATAAAAGTCGATGTCAACACAATAATTTTGTGCAATGTCATCTATACATTTAGGAAATTCACCTTTCCAAGCAGAATAGTAACTATGGTAAATTGTATCTTGAAAATTAGCTGATACAAACTGTTTTGAATTATCATCCTCATAACCGATCCAATAAACAGGTTCAATACTGTTTTCTTTTTGCAATCTTTTAGCAACATCTATCCAGGGATCAGCATAACAACAATTATAAATTGCTCTAATCATGTTAAATTAACAACCTTTTCTTTAAGTTAACGATCTATCTTCTCAAATGAACAAATTTATCCAATTATTAAGATATCTATGGAAATTATTAATCTCCAATTCCAATGATTTATATATTTTAGTGTATTTGTCTATTATCTTATTGGAATTGTCTAAAGAATCTAATATTTTATTGTATAGTAAATTCTCATACCCGCAAACATTGATAGCGATAGCTCTATCACTTAATCTCAATTCCGAATAAAATTTTTCAATTTGCCTGTAGTTTATTAATCCAATTGATGGTATTTTTTGACCAATTGCGCAAACATTAGAGTGAAAACGATTACCAATAATTAGATCACATTGAGTATACGACCCAAAAATATAATCTTGAGCTTCAAAGCCATGCAAATATGGTGAAACAGTAATTCTATTTCGTGCAAACTTGTCCTTTAGTCTTGAAATAAATTGATATGTAATATTTAAGTCTTTGTAAATATGCGGAAAGATTACTAAATGCATATTATTATGCTCGTCTAAGAGCCTATTAAATAACTCACTAAAAGTGTCTAAAAACTTTTTATAAGAAATATTCTCACTCGTAATGTTTGGAAATCTTACATCTAACATGTCACCGGCTAAATTCAATCCTATAACTGGTGAAGTTTTGGGAATTTCAATATGGTGAGAAGTATCTACCTGAGTAAAAAAACCTCCATCAGGTACTTTATAAAAATGTGATGCATACTCCTCACCAAGATATGATATTGCAGTTTCTAGCGATCCATCATTTCTTAATGATAATAAAAATCTTTCTTGAGATATCACATAATCTAACCATTTTTTGAATTTATTTATACCTTTTTCAGATGTACCCATTCCTGGATCCATTCCAAGTGAGTAGAAAACCGTTGGAGTCTTGATTCTTTCTAGTATTGTTATGTCAATATCAATTGATGTATTATTACATGATTGATTAACCCAAAGCTCAAAAAAATTACCACCACCAACAATGAATAAATCAAATTGGTTCACATAATGACTAAATTCTATGTCAAATTTTCTTTCTCCCCAGAAGAATTGTCGAATTTCCAGATTTTCAAATTCTAATTCATAACCTAAATTCTTACTAAGTAATCTTCTTGTCCCTGTAATATTTGCATTGTCTCCAATGTTTCCGCTAAAACTAGCAAGTTGTAAAATTTTTAGCTTTTTCATAAATTCCCTTTCATGATTTCTTCTATTAGTCCAAAATCATTTAATGTATCTAAATCATAGCTCTTATCTTTTTCCATAACAAATGGAATTGTTTTGTTAGTAAAGAGCATCTTATTCTTAGTAAATTCATCGATATAAATTGCATAAATTGCACCATTAGGCATGAAAGTTTCTGGAAAATCTTGTCTCCTTTTAAATTGATCAGCATTATTATATATTCCAGTAAGGTAAGTACCAGCTAATCTCAATGATTTATAGGGACATTGTTCATTCTTAGTAACACTAATCAATGCTGTGCAGTCATTATTCAAAAATAAATCTAATGCTTTATTGATATCATTACTATCTCTTAGAGGAGAAGTTGCTTGCAACAACAGTAAAATATCAAAATTCTCATCTTGCTTATCTAATTGTTCTATTGCATCAAAAATCACTGACTCTGTACTAGCACAATCTGTTGCCAATTCTTGTGGTCTATGTATTATATTTGCATTGTAATATTTTGATATTTCCAAAATCTCACGGTCTTCCGATGATACATATACATTATCAATTTTTTTTGAATCTAATGCAGCCTTAATTGTGTAATATATTAATGGTTTTCCATTTAATACTTTTACATTCTTTCTAACTAGACCCTTAGATCCCCCTCTTGCAGGAATTAAAGCTAATATTCTATTCTTCATAAACGATTCCTTTTCCAACATGAAATTTTTCATGCCAAATTCCCCATTTATCCTTATAAAATAAATCTCTGTTGTACCATTTATTGAGTATTTCCCAAAATCTTCTCGCATTCATTCCTGTGAATTCAAGGTATTTATCAACAATACCTTGATCCAATATTTTGTCATATTGATTTACTATAGGTATCATTTCTTCTCTTGTCTTCATTCCTGAGCGAATCCATCTGGAAGCCATCTCCGTAGCAGATGCATGGCCAAACTTGGGATACTTTAAATATTGATTTAAAAGGTAGCCAATTGAATCTATTTGGTTGTATTGCTCTATAGTCCCCTCTCTTTGGTATTCATGACCAAGATGTCTAAAGCCAAACTGTTTCGCAACTTTATAGTTTCTATCGCTATCCCATTCAACAAAATAACTCAAGTATATAGATTCCATTTCAGCATTCTCATATTCTTCAAGTGTTGGTTGTTTAGCTGAAGCAAGATCTTTTTCTTTCAATTGTCCGTCTTCTAACCATTTATTCCAAAGTGGTTTTACTACATCATTTAAGGGTTGCAATTTTGCCGAAGGTGTTTCTTCATCATATTTGCCACCGTAAGTATAGTTTACATTTTCACCATACACCAATAATTTTAATCCAAGTTTCATTGCCATACGATATGGAAAAGCATAAATTAAAGCATCGGGATACCAAGTGGGTGAACCAATTTCCTCAAAAGATTTAATTGCCATAATTCTTGTAACGTGCGGATTAGGATTTAGTGAAATAAGGTCACAATTAAATATATCTCCAATATTTTGAAGATTTTTCATACCTGTCTCAGTCCAATCAAGATTACCTACAGATAACAATAAAGGATTCATACCCATTACTTCTTTCATGTACCAAACTTGAAAGTGTGAGTCTTTTCCTCCAGAAACAGCTATTGCACAATCATAGCTATTTCCATTTTTGCCTCGGTATTTAGAGCATATTTCGTAAAGAGCTTTTTTCCTTTCATCCCAATCAGTTGTTTTTTGCTTTTCATAATTGATACAAGGCATACATATTCCATCACTTGTGAATTTTATTCCTGGTCTTGTGTCTGGCATAAGGCATTTTTTACAGTACTTCATTACATCTCCTTAAAATATTCTATTTTTAATATCTCATCCTCATTTATATCCCTTTTTGCTTTAAGTCCAATTATCTTATTCTTCTCAAATGGCATCATTCCATTTCCAGGAGACTTATATGAAATATGCCTCTCAGTAAGTGAATCTCCCTTATTTATTTTAGATGAAGCAACTATACTTTGTCTATGTTTTATTTGATTTTCGATTTCTCTATCCAGGACTTTTTTATCTTTACTCCCTAATGCTTCTTGTGCAATTAGAGCATATCTGTATGATAACTGCAACCCTCTCTCTTCAAATGAAGATAAATGATCAGGACCTTTCATCATTCTATTCAGAGTAATGTGTTTCTCAAATACTCTTGCACCTAAAGCAACGGCAACAGCAGGAAATATTACACTATTATCATGTGAAGAATATCCAGCAATCACATCAAATCTACGGACATATTCACTGATTACTAATAAATTTACTTCACTGTTACTAGTTGGATATAATGATGTACATTGCATTAGGACGATATCTTTGTTAATTGAACTAATTATTTCAACAGCTTCTGACACCTCATCTATATTTGCCATACCTGTTGATAGTAACACAGGCTTTTGATATCTTGCAACATGCTCCAATAAATCATGATTAACAATTTGGGGGCTTGGAATTTTATGAAATTTCGGATTTATTTCATGTTCTATTATATCAAAACTATTGATATCAAAAGCGCTACAAGCAAAATCTATTTTTTTACCTTCTGCATATTTAGAAAGCTCAACCAATTCTGCTGTAGTAAATTCTAAAGCTTTTTTATGCTCTCCATAAGTTTTACCAAACGAATAATCATTAATATAAGGAGTCTCTAATTGTGTTTTTGTGATAGTATTATTAAAATCTCTCTTCTGAAATTTCACTGCGTCTATTCCTACATGAACCGCCATATCTATAAGTTTTTTCGCTGTTTCAATTGACCCATTGTGATTTATTCCAATCTCTCCTATAAAATATGGTTTATATTCTATTCCAACAAATCTATTTCCTATTTTTATTTGTTTCACTTTTTTCCTCCAAAGCTTTTACTAAATTGGCTGTTAAAACATGTGGTCTAGTAATTGCGGTTCCTATTACGACCCCATAACATTTCAACTCTATAATCCTTTTAATATGATATTCACTCGATATTCCTCCTTCAGCAATATATGGAATTTTAATTCTTTTACTCATCTCTTCTATAATTTCAAAATTTGGTACTCTTTGATGCTTTGACTTTTCTGTATATCCTGCAAGCGTACTTGAGATATAATCAACACCAACCATTTCCGACATAATCGCTTCCTCTATTGTTGATACATCAGCATAAATTTCAATATCTGGCATTTCGCGTCTTACCTTCTTCATTAATTTACTATAGAAAAAATCATCGCAACCTTCTCTAAATGTAAAATCAATGGCTACAATCCTTGCTCCTATTTCATATAGTTGAAGAATGTCATCATACGTTGCAGTAATATTACGCATATCCAAATTATTGCATTTTTGTTTTTTTATCAATGAAATAATCGGTAAATTTATGATCGGTAATAAATTTCTAACATTTTCAATGCCTTCAATACGTACTGCTTTTGCACCTCCAAATTCTGCCGCAAAAGCAAACCTTTTAATAAAGTCATAATCATAAAATGGCTCATCACCTGTCGCTGGTTGGCATGAAACATAAAGCCCTTGTAGTAATTTATGATTATTCATGATTTAGCAAAATTAGATCCATTAGTTCTCTAACAACTCCAAATCCCCCATTACTTTTTAGGATGACTTTCGATATGTTTTTAATTATTGGATATGCATCATTAGGACATATTGGTATTCCTACTGTCATCATCACCTCTCTATCATTGATATCATTTCCTACAAATATTGTCTTTTCTAAATCAAATTGATTTCTATTACAATAATCAATTAATATTTGCTTTTTGTCTTCGACTCCACTTATTACAGGAATTCTTAATTTCTCTGCTCTTGCTTTGACTACATTATTAGTCTCTGTAGAGATAATTATCATTCTGTAACCATATTTTATTAATCGTGTAATAGCAAGCCCATCACTTCTATTTACAAACACAGCCTCTCGTCCATCAGCAAAAACAAGTACTTGATTGTTTGTTAGAACTCCATCAAAATCAAAAACAATGAGATCAATTTCACTAAAAATATTACTCATATCCATTATTCACTTCCAAAGTTAAAGGTATCAATTCCTTCAAGTTTCACCTGTAACCAGTATTGTCTTTCCATTTAACATGTCTATATCCTTACCTTTTTCATTTTTCAGATTCACTCCTTTCTTCCCTTCAAAAAACAGCGGAATAATCTGGTCATAATTTGCCATTTTTCGCAAATCTTTGAGCATCTCTTCACCAGGCAGTGCATCAATATCATTCACAAATTCATACAGCAGCTTCTTCCCTTCTGTTTTTACTTTTATATCTTCTAATAGATCACTTCCCGATTTACTTATATTATATATATTTAAGTAATGCTGCAGGTTTACAGTTACCGGCTTTGATGAAATCACGTCAAGAGAAGGAAAAAAATACTCATTACCAAGCTCTTCATAGGCGTCTCTATACAGCATTTGCAGATGGGGCATCCCCATCCGGTTTTGCATGTAAACGTGCAGCCAGGGACGGAAATTTATTTCTATAACTTTCCACTTCTGGTCTGTTTTGTCTTTCATAAATTCTATGCCCATCATACCATGCCATTTGATCAATCGGGCAATTTCTTTCGATTTCTCCACCAGTTCCGGTCTCCAGGTTAATAATGACAAAGTGCCGGAGCCATATCTCGGCGGATACTCACCTTCTTTATTGGAAGTGGAAGCAATCCTGACCTCACCTTCCTTATCTACATATACATGACAGGAGCTTTCATCTTCCAGTCTTTCAAACTCGATTTTCTCCTGCACTATCAGTTTGAATCCAGCTTTCATTTCCTTCAGTAAACTGTTTTCCAGTTCTTTTGTATCCTGGCACTCTACTGCCTTCAATTTATTGTGCACCCGATAAAAGGTCTGACCATAGTCTTTTTCCAGTGGTTTATACAAACAAGGAAATTTCACAGTGTCCAGTATTCCTGGAATATCTGCAACGCTATAGCAGGGCAGTGATTGAGGGATCATGATATCATTATCTTCTAACATCTTGTACAGACCATCCTTATTGATGACATCCAGCCGGGGCTCATCAAAATTCTCACTTCCCATTTGAAGAAAATAGTCACTCAGACTCGAGAAATTATTCTGTAAAAACATTAAACTTGTATCTGAAGAAGGCATTATCAATAATTTTCTGCCAAATTCAGCATAAAGCTGTTCTCCAATTTCCAGAAGGGACTCCACTGCTCCATTCTCATCGGTATAAGGATTTGGTATTTCCCTGGGATCGTTATAATAACGTGAAAACTGAGAATACCAGGGACCACTCCCTTCCCATTCAAAAATTACCGGCACCACAGGAATTCCGGCTTCTCCGCAACTCCTCAAAACTCCCAAAAAGCACACATCATTACTTCGAATTACAATTATCGGAAAATTCTTCATTTTATCTTCTTTTTCTAAACATTTCAAAGTTACTCTCTCTCATGCTCACATCTTCAGTTTATATTTCGAATCACGATTCTCGAGTCACGCTGAATGTAGTGAAGTCCATCAGTCTAGTAGTCTATCCGTCATGAAGTCATGTCTTCGTGCCGTCCGTCTTCCCATCTTCTCATTTTCACATCTTCTCATTTTCAACTCTTCTCCCCTTCACCCCCTCAATTCGTCTCCCCTTCACCCACTCTCTCCCTGATCCGATACTGCTTGCTCATTAACTGCTGAGATACTATTCTACCCAGATATTCACCCACAATCCCGAAAGAAAATAATATTAGTCCCGTCGAAAAAAGCATGACAATTATCAATGTACTAAAACCTGATACCGTAACTGAGCCCATAAAATATCTCACTAAATAGAAGACTGCTAACAAAAAACTTAATAATGCTGTGATTACACCCATATAACTTACTAGCCTCAATGGAAATGAACTGTAATTGATTATATTGTCTAAGGTATTTTTTATCATTTTTCTCAAAGTATATTGTGTTCTACCCGCTTTTCTTGGAAGGTGCTCTACTTCCACATTTGTGATCCGGTTGGTTAATGATAATATGATCAACCCTATTCTTGGATTCACATGCATTGTATCTTTAATATGATCTGCTATTCTTTTTTTTATTCCTCTGAAACTCGTCATCTGAAGCAAAGGGGCTCCAGGAAAAGTATGCTTCCTGATTGATCGCTGCAGACTTGTCCCCATATTCCTGAATATATTGTGTCGTTTCTTATGATAACTGCCAATCACAACATCTAAATCGTCGTTTTCCTCTAATTCTTTTATCAATTTAATGACCTCTTCCGGAGGATTCTGAAGATCATCGTCCATGGTAATTACTATATCTCCCATGCTGTGATCTATGCCACATTTCAAAGCATAATGCTGCCCATAATTTTTTATAAATCTATAAGCCCGGATGGGATAAGCATCATTTAATTCACGAATCAACTCCCAACTATTATCACTGCTGTTATCATCCACTAAAATCAATTCATAATCATACCCGTCAGCTCTCATTGATGAATCGATGCGACTGCATAATTCCCGCATTGTTTCAGCAGAATTATATACCGGAATTACAATTGAAATTAATTTCATATAGTTTCCTTATTATAAATTGGAAATAGTTAATGGTTAAGAGCCTGAAGATTCGATAATCACCAGTTCCAGCCTCCAGATTTCGAGTCTCATTCTCTGGGTTCTCGTAGTCATGAAGTCCCGCAGTCAAGTTGTCCCCTCTTCTCCTTTTCATTCCTTCTATCAGTCCATTTTTCAGGAAGCCAAGTCCTCAAGTAGTCATGTTTTCATGCAGTCTGGAAGTCGCTAAGTCAATCCCTCACTCCCTCGTTCCCTCAGGGAGAATCCCCGCTTCTCCAATTGGAATCGTGACAAATTCGCTGAAATCAATCAATGGGTAGTCCACATTCTCATCATCATCATATATTAGGGCATCAATCACTTCTTCATTACTTAAACCATTAAAATAGCAATTTCGGGTATTAATAGAAGAATAAGTACTGGAAATTCTTATAAAGGAAACACTATTGTAAAAATTATTATATTCCAGACTACTTACGCGACAATTATTACCATATGACGTATCATGATAACTCGTTACTCCTGTATCTGATCTAAAATTATTGTATTCTATTTCCATTGGTTCATCAACAGATCCATAAGTGCCACAAATCCTTACATCAGCAATATCATTATTATCAAATTCATTTTGCTCAAGTCTACCTGTGAAATATAATCCTTGAAAGCCAACAGTATTATTAAAAAAATAATTATTACTTACTTGGAAATTAGTCCTGTGTCGCAGCCTTAAACCAATTCTACTATTAACAATGATATTGTTCGAGATTGTGCCATTATCTGTCTCTTCGATATTTACCCCACCATTATCTTCCCGGTTGCAATCACTTATAACACAATCACTTATCTCTGCTGTCAAAAAGGAATTGAACCTCAATCCGCAGCCACAATGATCAATACGTAAATGGTCAATTTCAATATTAGTCTCCTGATTATTTTCATTTAATATTCCATTTTCAAGATAGCTGATCTTTCCGCTTGATATCAAAATATCTGAACCAACTGTCTGACGAATAAACAACTGTCCTGTCCTGTCAATTGTCTCAAATTCCTGATCGATTCTATCCATACCAGAAGCATTCGTAATCAAAAAATAATCATCAGAATTACTTTCTACTGTCAATGTGCCCCAGAATGATAGATTATTGCCTATAAGAAATATTTGTGATCCACCTTCGATAATCACATCGCTCCCAGGTACAAAATTAGCATCGTCAGTCACGATATAACTCCTTCCGCTTTCAAAAATGTAAGATACTGATATATCACCGTCCAGTTCAATAAGAGAAAATAAATCAATTATTCCGGTTATGACATGATCTTCACTGGATATCTCAATATTCCAGATATATTTAATTCCCCATCCGGCTTTCACTAATGCCAAATTGTATTCTCCTGATGTAATTCCACTAAACACGAATTCTCCATTCTCATCTGTTTCAACAACCTGCAAAGGAGCTTTCTCACGATGGTCAAATTCTGTACTCTGATTAATCTCAAAACCTATCTGAGACCATTTGTTATTAGCTTCCACAATTGTTTCATCCAATTCGCACAAATCATATAACCCGACTTGAATCCCACTGAAGTCAACCTCACCCTCCAGATGGACTGTGCCAGAAATAGTGTACTTGCTTGTCTCTGTGGTAGGGGAGCAGGAGGTTAATATTAGTAGAATTAAAAATTGAAAATTGAAAATTGAAAATTGAAGTAGTTTCACTATCGTAGATTGTGAATCGTGATTGGTGAATCCACGAATTAGAACATCTGATCTATTTTTGAAATTCCCTTTTCTTATCATTACATTATCCCCTTCTTTCAACTAACTTATAACTACCACTAACAACTAACGACTACCCATTAACCACTAACCATTAACTACTAATTAGCATAAACTTCCCGCATCATCTCCCGTGCTACCCACGGTCTAAAGTGTTGGGGCTCATAATACCCGCCAATATTATAAATATATTTGTCACTAATCGAAAAATCAAATATCTTGCTCTTACCAAATGTTTTGTCTAATAGTTCGGTAATCTCGGGATTAATCCCATATTTACCATACAAGGGACTAATAATTAAACAATAATCTGTTTTATGCTTTTCAAAAATATGGTGAATATCGGTAATAAAATGTTCTAAATTCAGCTTATAATCCTCATTTAATAATTGCCTGTTAATCTTTTGCGATTCCATTAGAATCTCAAAATCTGCTGTTTCATAATAAGCCAGAGAATCTTGCTTTATTTTCTTTTCCGAACCATAATATAGATCATTGTCATCAGTATCAATCTCATTAGTACCTTGCAACTAATATTCTGTCAATTTTTGGCAGAAATTTAATAATCTAAAGCTGGAATAAGCACTACCTCCTTAAGTCTTTCACCTGCTATGATGAGGGATTTACCAAGTTTCGTAAGATAGTATTTATAAG
>JAIPBB010000067.1 GCA_021739805.1 Saprospiraceae bacterium
ATAGCAGGAAAACGTCCTTGGGAAGTTAAAGTTGACATCGCATTACCTTGTGCAACTCAAAACGAACTTAATAAAGAAGATGCAGAAACATTGGTAAAAAACGGATGCATTTGTGTTTCTGAAGGTGCAAATATGCCTTCTACTCCAGAAGCTGTTGAAGTATTTCTTGAAAACAAAATTCTTTACGGTCCAGGAAAAGCTGCTAACGCAGGTGGAGTTGCAACATCAGGTTTGGAAATGTCGCAAAACTCAATGAAACTTAACTGGACAGCCGAAGAAGTTGACAGTAGATTACACGAAATTATGAAAAAAATACACAGTGAATGTGTTGAGCACGGAACAGAAGAAGACGGTTATGTAAATTATCCTAAAGGAGCGAATATTGCAGGTTTCCTTAAAGTTGCCAACGCAATGATTGATCAGGGAGTAATTTAAGTTTTATATATATTTTAATTTGTGTTTAATTCAGAAAAGCTCTTCGAAAGAAGGGCTTTTTTTTGTTTAATATTTAAGCTGACAATAATACTTAGTCTATTTTAGAATAATAAGTCTTTTTGAATAAGTATTATTGTTGCATAATAATCGAACGATATATACTCCATTTTCCAAATCAGCAAGCGTAATTAAGCTTTCTTGTGAATTTGTAATATCTTTTGTGTGAATTATCTTACCAGTAACATCAAGAATTTCTAAACTGATATCACCACCAATAATATTCGTACTGATAGTGAATTCTCCATAACTGGGATTAGGGAAAATTTCAAATCTTAAATCGCTGTTTATCTCATTAATTCCAACTCCTATGATTGGATAACAAGATGATGTGTCTATACAAGTATTTTGCGTTACTTCAACCGAATAGTTGCCATCAACAGTAGGTTGGAATACAGAATTTGTAGCACCACTAATAACTGCATAATTATTATTGCAATCCAACCATTTAAAAGTTGCATTTGTAGCATTAGCAGTTAATGTTAATGCTGATGCATTTACTGATACATCAACGGTGTCTATTGATAGATTAACTGTAATTATAGAATCACAACCAACAGCATTCTGAAGTGTATCAGAATAAGTACCTGAAGTTGTCCAAGTTTGTGTTCCACTTGGCGAAATATATTCAAAGCAGCTTGTAACAGTTTCAGTTCCGGTTGAGCTATTATTAATTGTCAAATCGAGTGTAATAATAGAATCACATCCCAAAGTTGTTTGTAAAGTATCTGAATAAATACCTGTAGAAGTATAAGTAACTCCTGATTGTGAATAATAGCTATCACAAATTATAACTGTGTCAGTTCCACCAATAACAGTAGTACAAGAATTGAATAGATTATTAATCTCAGCAGGAGTTAATGCTCTATGCCAAATTCCAAAGTCATCTATTTTACCATTGAAATAATTATTGGCTAGAGCTAAGTTCGATCCTATATAGAAAGGCATTGTAGCTGTAACTGTACCAGTATAACTGTAAGTATTTGTAGCCACTTGCACTCCATTTTTATATAATTTCATAACGTAATTATCATAAACTCCAGTCCAATGTTCCCATGAATTAATTGTGCTAGATGACACCGCCCAAACCCATGCAGAACCTTGCTTATTAGTACCCCAATTAACTGCATTTGAAGTGTTTATTTGCATAAAATGAACGAATTTACCTGACCCTCCTTGTCCAATAGTGAGTCCATGCCAATAGGGCATACCAAAATCTGTATTAGATTTATTGACCCAAAAAGAAACAGTAAAGGATGAAGTATCACCCATTTGAAAAACTGGAGATGCTATTCCTAAATAATCATTAACACCATCAAAGTAGTAAGCTGAGTTAACATTATTATTCCTATCTGTTGTTAAAGTAGCTCCACTATTAGTTAAATGGTTAGCATTACCACTTAAATCATTAGTGTTACCATTAAATGAATACCAGGCAGTCAAGTTCTGAGTTGGCACATAGCCAGGGAGTTGTGCATTAACAATCATTATTGTAAACATTAAAAAACAGGCGGTCAATAAAGATTTCATAATTATAATAGTTTAAGGTTAGCTTCCAAAGATAATAATTATCTTTAATTTAGAAAAACAAAATTTCTCAAATCTAAGAATCAGACTTCGGACTTTAAGGTATCAAGTTTAAGGTACAAGGATTAAGGTTGCATGCCGATTACCGTGGAAGCGAAGTCCAGACGGATTCATAAAATCACAAGTTCGTATGAATGGATCCCAACTGATTACCGATTACTTTCTTCTCCTTCTCCTTAGCCTTTTGCATTCTGATTACTAATTACCGATTACTGCCTTCTTCTTAGCCTAATTTCAACCATACTACCAACCACGTTTAACAATTCTTAACATATCTAATTAAACCCTTTCTTAATTTCACAGTCTTAGCATCCGATATTTTTTTATTTTTGCGATTAGTTTAAAAATGATTAAAATTATAGATATGATACAGAGATTCTCAGTTAAATTAATTTTAATAGCAATTTTCATCTTTACAATAAGCAATACTTTTTCCCAGGATAAAGGCTACGAAATTAAAGTTAAGATTAAAAATTCCAGTGATACAATAATGTATCTGGTAAATTATTATGCTGACAAGCAATATATTCAAGATACTGCTGATATTGATGCTAAAGGATTTGCAACTTTCAAAGGTAAAGAAGCATTAGAAGGTGGTATTTATTTAGCTGTTAGGCAAAGTAGAAAATATTTTGAATTTCTGGTTGATAAAGAGCAGCATATTACCTTTGAAACTGACACAGTGGATATGGTCAAAAACATGAAAATCAAAGGATCTCCTGAGAATAAATTGTTTTTTGAATATCTTAATTTTCTAACAACAAAGACAAATGAAAGTACTGAATTAACTGAATTAAAACAATCCATTAAAAACAATGAGGATTCAATAAAAATGATACAGGAGAAACTTGATAATATTAATAAAGATGTACAAAATTACAAACTCGATTTCATTTCAAAACACCCTGATTTATTCATGTCTAAGATATTTTTAGCATCCAAAGAACCTGAAATTCCGGAAGCTCCTAAACCTCCTGAAGGACAAGAAAAAGATTCACTATATATTCAAAAATTTCAATATAACTATTTCAAAAATCATTATTGGGATGGTTTTGATTTTTCTGATGACAGATTACTTAGAACCCCAATTTTCCATTATAAGCTAAAACGCTATTGGAATACCACACTTTTACAACATCCTGACACTTTAATAAAAGAGGCTGATTGGATGATTGCCCAAACAAAAGGAAATAAAGAAACATTTAAATATGTTATCTGGTACACAACATATCAGTCAGAAACATCTTCAATTATGGGCATTGATAAAGTTTTTGTCCATTTGGTCGAAACTTATTATATGACAGGGAAAGCCCATTGGATAAACGAAAAAGTCTTGGAAAACATTACAAAGAGTGCTATGAAATTAAAAAAACTTCTTATTGGAGTAAAAGCTCCTGATCTTTTAATGATGGATACTTTAGGGAGATTTGTACCTCTTCATGGCGTCAAAGCAAAATTTACAGTATTATATTTTTGGGACACTGACTGTGGGCATTGCAAAAAGGAAACACCACTACTCAATGAATTCTATAAAAATTATAAGGATAAAGGTGTCGAAGTTTATTCTGTAGCTACTGATAAGAATGTTAAAAGATGGACAAAGTTCGTTAATGATAATGAATTGCACTGGCTTAATGTTTATGATGGTAAAAATTGGACAAACTATAAAGAAATTTACGATGTTATTGCAACCCCCGTACTTTATCTACTGGATAAAGACAAAATCATTCTCGCTAAAAAACTAAGTGTTGAACAATTGCAAGATTTTGTTGATAGGGAACTGGAAAAGGAAAAGGCGGAGTAGGATGAAGGATTCTGTATTCGATATTCGGTATTTTCAATTGACGATTGAAAAAGTAAAACGAGAAACGAGCAACTTGAAACTTTTGCTCTGAACGTCAAATTGTAAAACCCGAAATTACTTATACTTCTTAATCTCCCCACTCTTAATTCTTGCAAAATAAGATTTCAAATCTCGTTTAACTTCTGGAGCAAGAATTATTAATCCCATAATATTCGGGAAAGCCATACAAAGAATCATCATATCAGAAAAGTCAACAACTGATTCCATATTTGAGCAGGTTCCGATTATTACAAAAGCTAGAAAAATTAATCTGTAAACAGTGTTTGCGATTTTTCTGTTTCCAAATAATTTTTCAAATGCTTTACCAAAAAGAAAATCAAAGCCTTTCAATCCATAATACGACCAGGATATCATTGTAGAAAAAGCGAATAATAAAACTGCCAATGTTAAAACATAAGGAAACCATGAAATGATGCTTCCAAAAGCGGCTGATGTGAGTTGAACTCCGGCTGCACTACTTGTATCACCCGAAAAACTAGTATATTGACCTGTTATAACAATAACAAGAGCAGTCATTGTACAAATCACAACCGTATCAATAAATGGTTCCAGCAAGGCAACAATACCTTCAGAAATTGGTTCATCGGTTTTAACTGCAGAATGTGCAATAGCAGCAGACCCAACACCTGCTTCATTTGAAAATGCAGCTCTTCGGAAACCCATAATTAAAACTCCAATTATTCCACCTTTTATTGCACCAGGAGCAAAAGCACCATAATATATAAGACTAAATGCATGCCCAAGTTGTTTATATGATATAATAATTATTACCAAAGCAGCAACAACATAAAGAATTGCCATAAATGGAACAATTTTATCAGTCACTCTGGCAATACTTTTTATGCCTCCAATAATAACAACTCCTACAAGAATAGCGATTACCAAACCAAACCATAATCCTTGTCCTTCGAGGCTAGGAAACATATTTGTCATTTGCATAAATGCCTGATTTGCCTGAAACATATTTCCACCACCAAATGAAGCACCTATAACAAGAATCGCAAATATAACGGCTAATACTGCTCCAAATCCTCCCATTTTGTATTTCTTCAATCCTTTGCTTAGATAATACATTGGGCCACCTGAAACTACCCCA
Organism: Saprospiraceae bacterium; assembly: GCA_021739805.1. The sequence goes on from JAIPBB010000067.1 coordinate 5,040, forward strand.
TCTTTATCAATATTACGGTATTTTACTCCAAGAGTACACTCAACAAACTTTGATGACATTCCCAGCAATCCTGCAATTATCATCCAGAAAGTTGCTCCCGGTCCACCTAAGGCGATTGCAATAGCAACTCCGGCTATGTTTCCAAGTCCAACTGTTGCTGACAAAGCTGTTGACAATGCCTGAAAATGCGAAACTTCTCCTTTATCGTCAGGTTTATCAAATTTTCCTCTTATCAAAGCAATTGCATGACTAAAACCCTTAATATTTATAAACTTCATAAATATTGTAAAGAACAAAGCACCTAAAATTAACCAGACAACTATAAAAGGAATTGGAGATGTCAATGGATTACCTTTGTTATCTAGCATAGGTTTTCCATCTTCATTATAAATCACAGGATCATAAATGCCTGATTTGCTAAACGGATCTAAAAAAAGCACACTTCCTAATCCATTAACAATTGGTACAAAAGCATCATTTATCCTGGTTCCAAGACCTTTTTCCTCTTGTGCATCAACTTTTGTGGAATCTATCTGGATTGGATTTGTTTGTGAAAATGCTGTGTTAAATATTACTAATGAAAGAGTGAAAACTGTTAAAAACTTAAAGAATGATTTTCGCATAATAATAAAGAATGAATTTGATTATTAGAAATTGACAAGCAATAATACAAAATTAAAATTCAATATCTAAATCATAGCATGAAAATCTAAAATAAAAACAAATGAAAGTGATATAAAAACTTTATCTTAAATGTGTTAAGAAACAAAGATAAAACAATTAAACATCACTTTCGAGATGAAATTTATAAAAAAAATATTGAATGGCAAAGCAGAAGTTATTAAATCTTCATTTACTGGCAGTAATCTAACTCGCTATTCGGGCTTATACCTTGTAGCAAAATATTTGAATCGACAAGGCATTATCAAGATTAGCAGTAAGCATTTCCAAGCAAACGGTATAATGCCACTAAATTTAGTGTCAATCAGATTTTATTTTCAGTAGTACTAGCCTCAATGAGTGAAATAAATCAAATGAGCAAGATTTCAATGTTTACAGATGATGGATTGGTTTGTTCTCTATTGAAGCTTTCCCAAGGAATAAATATAAATGCAATCTCAAACGGATTGAAAAATCTTAATGCAACTGAACATCATTATTACAAGAAAGACTGGAAAGAGCTTGATAGGTTTGTATCAGCAGCATAACACAAAAAGAGAAACCAGGAAGTTAACATAATTTCATGGAATAATTTACCATAATGGTAAAAATTATGAGTATAATTTGATAATAATAAGTGCTTGATTACTATTAACATAAGAAATACTTCTATTATTTAAAGTATTAAAAAAGTTTAGGGTGTTTAAAAAAAACCATCAGCCAGCTGGCTGATGGTTTATAATCTAAATTATATTTTTTTAATAGTAAATCAATTTCCTTGTGCTTAAACCTTTTTCTGTTGAAATGCTTATTAAATAAACACCTTTTGCATATCCCTTAAGTGATATTTGATTTTGGTAATTTCCATTAATAAGATTAGGCGTTTCAGACCATAAACATTGTCCTAAGGTATTTAGTAGTTTAATTTCAACATTTGAATTATCATCTGTTGTAAACTGAATATTTACATTGCCATTTGTTGGATTTGGGAAAATTGAAATATCATTAATTCCTGAAATTTCTTTTATTGATGCTGCTACAATATTAATTTGTTTAGTGATTGAATCAACACCACAACCGTTATAAGCAACTAATTTTACATTTTGAATTCCATTGTTGGCAAATGTATGAGTTGGTTTGTTAAGAGTTGAAGTTATACCATCACCAAAGTCCCAAAACACGCTGTCTTCAAAAGCTGCTGTGTTTGTAAACTCAATTGTTGGGTCAAGGTTTTGATTAAATGTGAAATTGGATATTGGATCTAAATTATCACTGACTATAACATTTACCGGGATTCTTGCACTTTTACAAGATTCTTCCATTAATACCCAATCGTAAAAATAATAATAGTATCCTGTTGGACTTGTGCCTGCACTGCTTTCTTTAATGCTAAGAATATTTGGAGTTGTATAAGGATAGTTTAAATTATTTCCAACATTATTTCTATATAAATTTGAATTTGATGCCGCAGCCAGTTGTAAATCAGTTCCAACAGGAATATCGAAGTCTAATTCAACTATTGACGTTCCGTTTGGAATATAAACAGTTTTTGATTGCAAAACTGCACCTGATGAAGTTCTAAGAGATATTGTTCTATTCTTAGCACCCGAAGCATAAACTTTCACTGACTTTAATTTTATTTCTTTATAACAATCAAATATTAAATAATGCTCAGAATTTAAGTATCCCCCACCTCCGCTATTATCTGATTTTCCTGCAGATTTTGGTAATCCACCTAAATTATTTTCAACATAATAAGTCGCAGAACCCGGGGATGTAATAACAGGAGTAACATAAGTTTCACCTGTGTCAAGTAATGTTCCGCCAACCAATGAATCAAACCAACATATAGTTCCCTGACCTACTATGGAAGCTTCAAGTGTAACAACACCTGTTCCGCATCTTCCGGCAAGTTGAACTGTTGGCAAAAGCGGTTTATTGATTGTAACTAAACCCATCATTAAAATCGAGTCGGAACCAAAAGCATTAGTGGTAATAAGTTTTATATTGTAAGTTCCATTAGCAGTGTAATTGTGTGTCGGATGTTGCAGGTTTGAAAAATTACCATCACCAAAATCCCATGTCCAGTTAGATGGTCCATTAGATGAAAGGTCGGTGAAATCAATAATTCCAATACAGCTTACAGTATCTGATACTTTAAAATTTGCGGATGGTGCTGTATTTGGCATATTACAAACCCAATCAAGTTCAAAACCTGCCATTGTTAATCCCTGGTCAGTAGTTTGTCTGATTGTTATTGAGCCTCCTGTTGAATTAATAACTCCATTATTAGGAAGGGAAGTTCCGTCGTAAGAGCCTATTAATGTGCTTGAAGTACTGGAACCATCATAAATTTTAAGGTAATCATATCCACTTTCAAAAGTGAAAGAATTAAAAGATAAAGTCACAGATGAAGCTCCAAATGGGCTGATTGTTACCGAACCATCAGTATTATTGGAATAATCACTATCGCCACCATCATCAAGCAAACGACCTGAACAGGCAGTAATTAATTCGTTTCCACTCGCAGGAACGAAATATTTACAATATTGGGCTATACTAATATTTTGAGAGTAAGAATGGCTACCATTTGGTCCATTTACAGTTAAAGTTATTGTTTTTGTACCACTGGTTGAATGAGTAACAGCATGTGGTCCAATTGTATTTGCAGTTGAAGGACTAGCATTAGCACCAAAGGACCATATATAAGTTGTAATAGTTCCTGATGCTGCATTCGTAAATGTAACACTATCTCCAATACAGAATTTACTAAGACCAATTGAAAATTTTGATTTTGGACATCCCCCTAAAATAGTAATCGTATCAACTAAAGGCTTTTTATTTATTTTTGAAATAGTAAGCAATCCAAAACTACCTGAAACAGGCTGGAAAGTAATAGTTCCGCTTCCATTTACCAGTTGAACAGAACCTACCAGCTCATCTTCAATAACCAATGTTGCAAGACCATTTAAAATATTACAATTACTTATTGTTAAAGTTGAGTCAACTCCACAATTTACACTTGATGTGTGAGTTGCAGTAATTGGCACAGGATAAGCAGTCCACATTTTCATTGCAGGGTCGCCGAAATAATTTAATAATTCACTTGTGTAGCGATGTGCTCCCCAGGTTTCGGTCATTCTTATAAGTCCTTGATTTCTAACAAATCCTAAAGCAGTAATATTCATGTGAGATGTTAGTGTTGGGTTGTTAACTCCACCACTTCCTGTAAAGTTAGGTATCAGACCCGGGTTTGCCCAAATTGCATCAATTAGTCCAAGTGAAAGTCCGTCATTGTAACCACTTAAACTAACTTCGCCATGACCAAAAATTCCTGCTGCTCCTCCATTTGCTTTACGTAAGAAACATTCTGAAAAACACTCAGCTTCCAGAAATTTTCCTGTTAAACAATTAATGCTGAAAACAATGGGAGTTTTATTACCATTAACCAAGGCATTAATATTTGTATTGCTATATGCCGGATCACCCCAGCCATTTTCGTAACCATGATCACGATGAAGAACATATAACAAACCGTCATTTATGCCGGAATTAATATCAGATGCATTTCCTGTCCATGGGAATGTTGGCTTTTTTAAGTAATTAGGTAAAGGTTCTCCTGCTGAGTAATTACCGTTGTTCCAATTTGTTGGATTTACATTATTTTCAGTGTAATAAACTCTTTCAATATTAAAATTCTGAGTTGAGTCCATATAATTTCTTGCATCTTCGGCAGTTTGTGCAAAACGTCTTTCTGCATAACCTGTTGTATTAGACTGTTGAAAATAAGCAGCATGTATTGCTTTTCTATAAATTGTTGAATCATTATAAGGATTTCTTTCATAATTGATTATTTTTTGAACAACCATTGTAGCCATAGCAGGCGATGTTACCGAAATTCTACCATTTGCCATATCAGGAACATAATCAGAAGCACCATCCATACAAGCATAATAAAGGTCGCAGGCATAAGTTCCATAAGAACCTGTAATTATTTCTCCGGGTATATCAGCCTGGTCACCAATAATCACAAAATAATCAGGTTTAGGAGTCCAGTTTTGATATCTGGTATGAATAGCGGCTTTTGCTGTTGAAGCAGTCCAGGATGAAGATGAGACTATTTCAACAGTAAAACCAAGCTGACGTTTCCATTGGGCTAAATCTTCGGCTGCTGAAAGATAATTTGTGTGGGTTAGAATTATATAATTTTTTGATTGAGAAGTTGGATTTAATATTGCTCCTCCTTTGCTTTTTACTTCATTTTTTATGCTGTTTCCATTTAAAAAATAATTCGGAAGCATATTCAAAAAATACTCTGAATGTTCTGCAACATTAATAAATTGGGATGCTCCGTTAAATTCAACTTCATATTTGATTTTCGTAATCACCCTGATTGTTTTCTTTGCAGGATTGTATTGTATTGGCCTGATTTCAACAATTGCCATTGATAAACCACGAATTTTTTGAATTTCAGTGATTTCAACAGGAGATGTCGGGTATAAAATATCCTTAGTGTAAAAATCTTCATTAATTTCAAATTCAGGTTCTTTAGCACCTTTTTTATCAATAGCGGGCTGAAGTGTGGGATGAATAAGGTAATTATTAAACTCTTGATATTCTATGTCAATGATTTTGATTTTTGCATCAGCTCCCATCGGAATTGCAATAATATCACTATGGCATGGAAGAGCAGGCTTTCCAACATCTTTAAGTTTAGTAAAATCCTTTAAGTTTAAATAAGTATAAATCTTCCCTTCTACTTCCTTATTTACAACGGTAGCACCCGAAAATGTATATTCAATTTGAATACCCCTTAATCCATAGTCGTTAGTGCTTCTTACAACTTCGTTCTTGCTTGCTTTGCTATTAAAAGCCAAAAAACTATTTTGTGCTGAAATGTAAAAACTTAGAGCAATGAAACTTGTTATTAATGCAATTTTCTTCATATTTGTGCAAATGTTTAATGAATAATTACTTTCTTTGTTACAGAGCCATTTGTATTTGAAATTCTGACAAAATATAGTCCTTTGGCGAATTTGTCAAGTTTAATTTCATAATTACCTGAAAAACTATTTAAATCAAAATTTAATAAATTCTGTCCTGTAATACTATTAATACTAATGCAATAATCCTTCAATTCCTTATCACCAAAATTAATAAAAATATTATCAACTGTTGGATTTGGATATAATGAAATTTTTTCAAAACCAATTTTTCCTGATATTCCTGTTGCTATAATTGTGATTGTTTGTGTTGTCGAATCTTTCCCACAGCCGTTGTCAACAACTTGCTTAACTGTGTAAGTTCCGTTTGCAGAATAAGTGTGAGTTGGATTTGATAAGTTAGAGAAATTACCATCACCGAAATCCCAATGACAAACTCCCGGATTGGTTGTTTGGTCGCTAAATTCAATTCTTGGGTCATAGCTAATATATGTGAAACTTGATTGAGGAGTTGCATGTGAAACAAAAGCCGTTACTGCAACCCTTGGACTTGTACAATCTTGTTCTTTCACTTCCCAATCATAATACCAATAGTAATAACCGCTTGGGTTAGTTCCGGCACTGCTGTATTTGATTTTTACTAAGTCTTGAATTTCATAAGGATAATTAACTCCATTATTATTTCTGTATAAATTACTTCCTTCAAGTCTAAAATCAGTTCCAACAGGAACTTCAAAATTTAACTCAACTCTGCTACTACCATTAATAACATTTATCACCTTGGTTTGCAGTGTTACTCCAGTAGAGCTTTTAAGTTTTACAGTTCTATTTCCACTACTATTGCCATAAACTTTAACTGATTTAATAACAATTGGTTTGTATGTGTCGAAAATTAATGATTGAGTAGAAGTTAAATTACCACCACCACCTAAATTATTTATTTTGCCAACATTTTGTGTTGGTTGTTCAATAATATTTTCAACATAATAAGTTGTTGATTGAGTTAGTGGTGGAGTTGTATAAACTGCTCCGGTATCCAAAAAATTGCCACCCGACTGAGCATCATACCACATAAGCTTTCCTGAATTTACTGACGCACCAAGGATGAAAATCCCAGTATCACATTTTGCTTTTGATACTCCATTTGGAGTTTCAGGAATTCCAATGTTTATAAGATTAGATTTTGTTAAAGAAGTCGTTCCAATTATATTAACAGCTTCAAGTTTCACTGAATAAACTCCACTTGAAGTATAGGTATGAGATGGGTGCTGTGAATTGGAGTAAGTTCCATCACCAAAGTCCCATGACCATGAAACCGGGCCATTTAAGGATTTATCAGTAAATTTTATATCACCTGAACAGCTCACTGAATCTGAGATTAAAAAATCTATTACAGGGGCAGCTGTTGGAAGTTGACAAGCCCAATTAGCAATAAAGCCTTCATCAGTTAATCCCTGGTCAGTTTCTTGAACGAGAGTGATTGCACCACCCGAAGATGTTATTGTCCCTCCATTAGGCAAAGTGTTTCCATCATAGCTACCAATAAGTGGTGAATTAATTGTTGCTCCATCATAAATTTTAAGGTAATCAAATCCTGATTCAAAACTAAAAGCTGTGAAAGTTAAAGTAATTTGTGAGGCTCCAGCTGGTGATATTGTTGTTCTCACATTGGTGTTATTCTGATAATTTGAAGGTCCACCAGAATCGAAAAGTGTTCCAAAACAATTAGTTTGTGTGCTTGAGCCTGAAGTTGGCATATAAACAATACATGGATTTGCAGTATCAACACTTATATATTCAGTTTTTAGTATTGAATCTTTGCCACAAGCAGCTCCGTCAGCAATTAGTTTAACTGCAAAGTCTCCAAAACTAGTGTAAGTGTGAGTTGGATTTACTTGTGTGCTGGTAGTATTATCACCAAAATCCCAATGAAAATTCATAGCATTATTACTAAGATTTGTGAATTTCACTATTGCCGGAGGTGCACAAAAGTTAGTCACCAAAGCAGTGAAATCAGCCTGAACACCTGCAATATAAGCCGATCCAACACCCACTGCATGCCAGGCATTTGTAACTGCCTCAACTTCGGCAGAACAATTTCCAAACAAATCAGCAGCAGCAACAATAGAATAAAACCTTGCATCATCAAATTGAGATGTGTTTGTTAAATAAACGGTTAACATTCTAAAAGCAATTGCGGCAGCAGAATCAATACTTATACCTGTAACAGAATATGCATCATTATTGTCGTTAGTGCCACTTCCACCTTGTGAAACTAAATAAAACCAATAGTTTAAAACACTTGAATTTGTATGAACACCTCCGTTATCGGCTGTGCCTGTATAATAATAATTTCCTAAATAAGTATCGGGGTCTCCTTTTGAATTTGGATTCGACATAGAACGCATTGCATTTCCAATGTTTTCACCAATAAGCCAATTTCCTTGTGTGCCTTTAGCATAAAACTCAATTGCAGTTCCAAAAATATCACTAAATCCCTCATTTAAAGCACCTGATTCATAAGCATAATCAAGGTCAGCAGTAAATTCAGTAAGTCCGTGAGAGATTTCATGACCAACGATATCGAGAGCTACTAATGGCTGCATTGAGCTATTTCCATCTCCAAAAGTCATATATTGTGAATTCCAAAAGGCATTAGCATAATTAACATCATAATGAACATAACTTTTTAATTTAAAACCATTTCCATTGATGCTGTTTCTATTGTACCTGTTCCAATAATAGTCATAAGTCATTTCCATACCCCAATGTGCATCAGAAGCAATTTCATCTTTCTGTGAATTAACATTATTCCAATAATTATCTGAATCAGTGAAATCAACAGCACTTCCATAAGAAGTTCCAGTGTTCATATCATAGGTTTCAATACCGTTTCCTCTGCCTGATTCTCTCAATCTGTATGTTGAATTATGATAATCTGTAGTAATTGTTCTATTTGCGGAATATTTAGTTACGGCTGTTCCTATTGAGTCAGCAAAATGAATTTTATCATTTTTTAATAGAATTGCTCCGCTTGAAGCATCAACATAAATATCAGCCCGGCTCATGGGTTTGTGAGCATAAACATCAAATTTATAGGAATATTGATGATTACCGGTGTTTTTATCAGTAAGAATCACTAATTCTCCTTTTGGATAAAAGCTTGCTAAAGGATTATCTTCAAGTTCTTTAATAAAAACTTCTTCTTCTGGGATTTCCCATTTATATTTCTCAGCATTCACATATGCAAGAGCACTATTTAATGCTTGTGACTCGCTTAACGAAATTGAATTTGCAGGATTAATGTTTGAATAGAAATTTCCATTTATTGCATAAACCTTATTATCTTTTACATGTATAATAAACATTGAATTATGGAGTGGAATATTATTAAAAGTGAGTTTGCATCTATAATGAGTGTGGTTATAGATGTCTGTTTCGATATTAATAAATTGTATTCCAATTTCATCAGAGAAATTAAATGATTTAGAAAGCCATGCTTCAAATTTGTTGAAAATTATTTCGCTTCCGGCTCGGAATTTAATGTATTCAGGAAGCGAATTTCCTTCCTTAATTTTAACCACCTCACTTCCTTGAAATAGATTGTTTGCATCGTTCCCGTAATAAATTTGGGAAAAGGAAGTAAAAGTGAATACAACTAATAATGATAGAGTTAGAAAGATTTTATTCATGATTAAATAAATTTGTGCAATGTGAAATGACATTTAATAAATAAACCCGAGCAAATATAATTATTTTTTTAGACCACTCGGTCAGAATATAGACAAATTACTAACACAATGGGTTGCATATCAAATGAAGCTTTTGGAAATTAATTAAAATCCATTTAGCATTCCAAACTTAAAGCATTGATTTTTAAAACTTAATGTTTGTCGTCAATAGATAATTTGAAAGAAAAGTACTTTTGAACATAATAACTATATAAAACAACAACAATAGTTGTTAAAACCTTTGAAAGTGTGGGGAATAAATGGAAAGCTTCAACAAACAGTTTAAGTAATAAATAGTTTAAAATAATGCTACCTAAAACAGTTAAACCATATCTGAAAAGTTGAATTCTTCCGCCTAATTCCGATTGAGTGAAAGTTATATACTTTGCCAACAAAAAGCCATTAGTGAAAGTTATAGGGAATACTATCATAAAAGCAGCAATGTATGAGCTTATAACAACAAAACCTAAATCAAGCATTTCTTTTCCCAACACAAAATTATAGGTTAAATAATAAAGCAAAATATCTAAAACAGTATTAGCACCGCCACAAACAGCATATCTGAATGTTAATGCAGGGATAATTTTTCCAAATGGTTTGTGAACCAGGTTAATTATCGAAATTGTTCCTTTTTGTAAATTTGCTAAACTCATAAAAGCAACAAAAATAAGAAATAAGTTTATTATTATTTATTAGACTGGTAAATTTTCAAGAATTGAGATATATTTTCAATTAAAAAGTCATTCAATTAAAAGTCATTCAGTTGTCATTTGCTTCGCTGTCATTCAGTTGTCATTCGCTTCGCTGTCATTAAGTTGTCATTCGCTTCGCTGTCATTAAGTTGTCATTCGCTTCGCGTCATTAAGTTGTCATTCGCTTCGCGTCATTAAGTTGTCATTCGCTTCGCGTCATTAAGTTGTCATTCAGTTGTCATTCGGTTGTCATTAAGTGGTCATTCAGTTGTCATTAAGTTGTCATTAAGTTGTCATTCGGTTGTCATTAAGTTGTAATTCAGTTGTCATTAGGTTGTTATTCGGTTGTCATTCAGTGGTCATTCAGTGGTCATTCAGTGGTCATTCGGTTGTCATTCAGTGGTCATTCGGTTGTCATTCAGTTGTCATTAAGTTGTCATTCAGTTGTCATTCAGTGGTCATTCGGTTGTCATTCAGTGGTCATTCGGTTGTCATTCAGTTGTCATTAAGTTGTCATTCAGTTGTCATCCATACGGACAAGTTTAGGTTGTCATTCGGTTGTTATTCGGTTGTCATTCAGTGGTCATTCAGTTGTCATCCATACGGACAAGTTTAGGTTGTCATTCAGTTGTTATTCAGTTGTTATTCAAATGACACGCAGTAAATGATGCGAAGCGAATGAAATCCGAAGGATAAATGACACCAAGAAAATGATATCCGCAGGGTAAAATAGAATCTTATTTTTTGGAATTAGCTTTTAATTATTGCCTCTAGCTTTTGAGTAGCTTTTTCCCAATCATAATTTGCATGAACAAATTTATATCCTGCTACTGCAACTTCCTTAGCATTAACAGGATTCTCAAGTAAACTAATAATTAGCTTTGCATAATCTTCATGACTATTGCCAATAAGTATTTCTTTACCATTTTCAGCACATAAGGCATCATTAGCAAGATTAGATGTAATGCATGGAAGTTTCATTGCCATTGATTCAAGGAGTTTATTTTGCAGTCCTGTTCCAATTTGCATTGGTGCTATAAAAATTTTTGATTGTGCATAAAACTCCCTCATGTCTTTTACCCAACCCGTAACTATTATTTTCTCAGATTTAAGTGCTTTTACTGAAATATGCGGATTAGCTCCAACAATTACTAAATTAACTTCTGGATTTTTTTTATGAACTTCAGGTAAAATCTTTTTTGCCAGGAAAACAACACTATTAATATTTGGAGGATAGCCCATATTACCTGTAAATAAAATGTCGTATTTCTTTTCACTTTCGAAAGGCTTAAAAAAATCATAGTCAACACCATTAGGAATAATATGGATTTTATCTCTTTCGATGTGAGGAATGAGTTGCTGGTCTGGTTTTGAGATAATAGTTTTATTGTTGAAATAGTCAAATATTTCTTCTTCATATTTTAATAACCTATTATGCTCCAACTTAAAAAGAATTTTTTTTAGTCCTTTAGCTTTTTCAATTCTTCTTTCAATACCTGCTGAAAACACATCCTGATAATCTAGAGTTTTCGGGATGTTCAGGTTTTTAACGTATTCGGCTGTTCTGATTAACTGACAATAAATATGCTCAGGATTTTTTTCTTTGATTATGCTGTCGATTCTCCTTTGAGCTTTGTTGTTATAAAAATATCCAATCTGTAAAGGATTTCCATTGAACAAAGCCTTTACGATATTCACAAGCCTTCTACATAAAGAAATATTAATAAAATAAATTGATTCACAAAATGGCTTAAGTTTCACTATAGCGTCAATATGCAGCTTTGAATCATTTAAAGCACAGAGAATTATCTCATTATTTTTTGAAAGTTGTTTTACCTGATGAAATGCACGCAATTTATCACCTTTTTCCAAAGGGTAAGGAACTCTGGGAAGTAGTACTAAAATTTTCATGCGTGTTTTTTTTGATACGCAAATATAAAACTTAATTTAAATAAAGGTGGGAAATTAATGATGTAATGCGATAATGATGTAATGATATAATGATGCAATAATGTAATGGAAGAGTTGTTCGATTGTTCAATTGTTAACTAAATAAACAATCAGGCGAACAAATTAGGCATTAAGACATACAGACGGACTCTCTTCGGTCAAAAGTAAAAAGGCAGCCAATTCAAAGCGTCATTGCGAAGCCTGCCTGCCGGCGGGCAGGGAAGAACGACTGAAGCAATCCATTGTTTTCAAGTTCAGCACTTAATAGTTACAGATTGCTTCGCTTCGCTCGCAATGACGTAGAAATCCAGACGGACGAAGCAAGCTACTCAAGCAACGAGAAACGAGAAACGAGAAACTAGCAACTAGTAAATCGTCCTCCCAGGATAAACTTTCAAAGCTTCATCAAGACATTTCATTGCTGCTTTTAGGTCATCCACATTTAGCACATAACTAATTCTAACTTCATTCAAACCAGAACCTTTTGTTGAATAAAAACCAGTAGCAGGTGCAAGCATAACTGTTTGATTTTCGTATTCAAAATCTTCGAGTAACCATTGGCAAAATTTATCGCTATTGTCGATTGGAAGCCTTGGCACCACATAAAAAGCACCTTTTGGATTAGCACAAAAAGCACCTTCCATTTTATTGATTTCTTCAACAACAACATTTCTTCTTGCGTGGTATTCTTCCAATACTTCTTCAAAATAACTATCAGGAGTATCAATAGCTGCTTCTGCTGCAACCTGACCGAAAGTTGGAGGACTTAACCTGGCTTGAGCAAACTTCATTGCTGTTGCCATTACTTCTTTATTCTTTGAAATCATACAACCAATTCTGAATCCACAAGCACTATATCGTTTTGAAACAGAATCAATAAGAATAACATGATTCTCCAAACCATCAAGGTGCATCACCGATTTGTGTTTGTGACCATCATAGCAAAATTCTCTATAAACTTCATCAGCAAAAAGATATAGGTCATGCTTAAGAACAATTTCTCTTAGTGTTTCAAGCTCTTCTTCAGAATAAAGATAACCGGTTGGATTATTTGGATTACAAACCATTATTGCTTTGGTTCTGGGTGTTATAGCTTTTTCAAACTCTGAAATTGGAGGAAGAGCAAAACCACTTTCGATTGATGATTTAATTGGAACAACATTAATTCCGGCATTCACAGCAAAACCATTGTAATTTGCATAGAATGGCTCAGGTATAATTATTTCATCACCTTCATCCATACATGTTTGCATAGCAAAGAGAATTGCCTCTGATGCACCGGCTGCAACAATAATTTCATCGGCTGTGATATTTATATTATGCTTAGTGTAATATGCTGCCAGCTTATTCCTATAAGAAGGAATTCCGGCAGAATGACTATAGGCTACAACTTTATCGCTAAAATTCCGAATAGCATCTAATGCCACTTTAGGAGTTTCAATATCAGGTTGACCAATATTAAGATGATAAACCTTTCTTCCCTTCTTTTTTGCAACTTCTGCATAAGGTACTAATTTTCTAATAGGTGACTCAGGCATTAAATTGCCTTTTTTGGATATTTTTGGCATAATATAAGATTTTAGGAATAAAAAAACCGACATTCATTTCTGTTTTGAATGTCGGTACAAAGTTTTAAAAAAAAATGCTTTTAACCTAATTTATTTCACAATAGGTGATGAATTATTATCAATTTGTTTTGATGGAATTTCTTCTGCCGGTTTTGCAAGGATATTACCTTTTATTGTTAATACAACAGTTGCATTGGTAGCATTAGACCTAACAGTAATTTGTTTATGAATCACTCCTAATCTACGAGTATCATACTTAACTTTTATTACATCTGATTGTCCCGGAAGAATAGGTTCATTTGGCCATTTTGGAACTGTACAACCACATGAAGAACGAACAGTTGTAAGGATTAATGGCTCTTTTCCAGTGTTTTTAAATTTAAATTCGCAATTACCATCGGCATTTTG
>JAIPBB010000068.1 GCA_021739805.1 Saprospiraceae bacterium
TAAAAAAGCCCCGAAAAAATTCAAGGCTATTTAATAAAAGAAATTTTTATTCAAAATTACGAAAGCGACTGATTAATCCTGGAAGAAATTTCGATTACCTTTTCGTATTCTTCAGGGCTAAGGTCGTTGAAGAAATAATGCACCGGATTCACAGGTTTATCATTAATTCTTACTTCATAATGAAGATGGGGTGATGTGGAAGTACCGCTACTACCAACATAACCAATTATTTCACCGCGTTTTACTTTTTGACCAGCTTTAACAATAATTTTTGACATATGACCATATAAAGTCTTATAGCCATATCCATGATCGATAATACAAACTTTACCATAGCCACTCATCCTATTTGAATTCATCACTTTTCCATTGCCTGTTGCATAAATAGGAGTACCACGTGGAGCAGAGAAATCCATTCCGGTATGCATACGTAAGGTTTTATAAATAGGATGAATTCTGTAACCAAATCCCGAAGCAATTCTCCTTAAATCTTTATTTGAAACAGGCTGTATGGCAGGAATGCATGCAAGCATTTCATTTTTTTTCTTAGCAAGATCAAAAACCTTATCAAATGATTTTGATTGGACATAAAGTTGTCGGGAGATTTTATCAATTTTTTGAGTGGTTTCAATTATTAAATCAGAATTTTTATACCCTTTGAGACTTTCGTATCTGTCAGCTCCACCATAACCGGCTTGTCTTTCATTTGCCGGAACAGGCTCAGCTTCAAAAATTACCCTGTAAATATCATCATCACGTTTTTGAATATCCTCTAAAACAGCTAAAACATTATCCAGCCTGTTATTCAAAACTTCATATTGTAATTTATATTGCTGATTCTCGCGTTTCAGAGCTTTCTCCTTGGGTGAAGGAAAATAGTAATACATTAATGCAAGAGCACTAATTGAAAACATCGCTCCTGACGATACAATTACTAATGCTTTTAGTAATCTGTCTTTAAAAGTTAATTTTACTTTTTCAACTTCTAAAGATTTGGTGTTAAAGTGATATTTAGTTTTAGCCATTAATGCTATTTAAATTCAAGAAAGCTGTTTTAAAAAACGCAAAATTAATTAAATAAAGTAAATTTGCAAGTTAATAATCTGTTAAGAATTGTTAAACATCTGAATACGAAAACATTTGAGATTATATGAAATCTGCTGAAGTTAGAAAAACCTTCCTTGATTTTTTCAAGTCGAAACAACACGAAATTGTTCAATCAGCCCCAATGGTCTCAAAGGATGACCCAACTTTGATGTTCACTAATGCAGGAATGAATCAATTTAAAGATATCTTCCTTGGGAATAAAACAGAAAAATTTAATCGTGTAGCTGACACTCAGAAGTGTTTAAGAGTTTCGGGTAAACATAATGATTTGGATGAAGTTGGTCATGATACTTATCATCACACTATGTTTGAGATGCTTGGTAATTGGTCGTTTGGTGACTACTTTAAAAAAGAAGCAATAGAATGGGCATGGGAGCTTTTAACTGATGTTTATGGAATTGACAAAGAGAACCTTTATATAACTGTTTTTGAAGGTGACAAAAAAGATAATCTTGGAGTTGATGAAGAAGCTTTAAATTTCTGGAAAAATTTAGTTACAGAAGACAAAATTCTTTTTGGAAGTAAAAAAGATAACTTCTGGGAAATGGGCGAATCCGGACCTTGTGGACCTTGTTCAGAAATTCATATTGATATTAGAGATGAATCTGATAAAAAGAAGATACCTGGTAAAGAACTAGTAAATAAAGACCATCCACTTGTTATTGAAATCTGGAATCTTGTTTTTATTGAGTTCAATAGAATGGCAAATGGTGATTTAGTGCCACTCCCGGCAAAACATGTTGATACAGGAATGGGTTTTGAACGACTGTGCATGGTTCTGCAAAAAGTAAAATCGAATTATGATACTGATGTTTTTCAACCAATAATCCAGGAAATTGCAGGAATAGCAAATAAAAAATATGGTGAAAATGAAGATGTTGACATAGCGATAAGAGTAATTGCTGACCATCTCCGTGCTATAAGTTTTTCTATTGCCGATGGACAACTTCCTTCAAATGTTAAAGCCGGTTATGTTATCCGAAGGATTTTAAGAAGAGCTGTGAGATATGGCTACACTTTCCTTGATTTGAAAGAACCTTTTATTAATGAACTTGTTCCGGTGCTTGTGAAGCAATTGGGTGAAACTTTCCCGGAACTTGAAAAGCAAAAAGATTTAATTAAAAAAGTTATTACAGAAGAAGAATTATCATTTTTAAGGACATTGGCAAATGGTATAAATCTTTTGGATGATATAGTTAAAAAAACAAAAATAGAAAAATATAAAGTTGTTCCCGGTAAAATTGCTTTTGAATTATATGACACTTATGGTTTTCCTCTGGATCTTACAGAATTAATTCTTAAGGAAAATGATTTAATAGTAAGTCGCAGAGAGTTTGACCAGGAAATGGATGCTCAGAAGAAACGTTCGAGAAAGGATGCTAAAACTGAAACAGATGATTGGATTGAAATATTGGATGATGATGTTGAAGAGTTTCTAGGTTACGACTATCTTGATGCAGATATAAAAATAACACGCTACAGGAAAGTTATAGCCCAAAAAAAAGAACTTTATCATTTGGTTTTTAATTATACCCCATTTTATGCTAAAAGTGGAGGACAAATAGGCGACACAGGCTTTATTGAATCATCAGAAGAAAAGATTTTCATCATTGATACAAAAAAGGAGCACAATACAATTATACATATAACTGAAAAGCTACCTAAAAATATTCAACTTGATTTTAAAGCTGTTGTTAATGAAACTTTAAGGGAAGCTATCACTTGCAACCATTCAGCAACTCATCTAATGCATCATGCATTAAGAGAAGTTCTTGGAACTCACGTTGAGCAAAAAGGTTCTCTTGTGCATTATGATTATTTAAGGTTCGATTTCGCACATTATCAAAAACTTACAGCAGAAGAAATCCGAAATGTTGAGAAAATTGTAAACCAAAATATCCGTAAAAATATTTCAATTGATGAAAAAAGAGCTATCCCAATAAAGAAAGCTCAGCAAATGGGAGCAATGTCATTGTTTGGTGAGAAATATGGAGATTTGGTTAGAGTTATAAAATTTGATGATTCCATTGAACTTTGTGGAGGAACTCATGTTAAGGCAACAGGTCAAATCGGTTTGTTTAAAATTATTTCGGAAAGTGCTATAGCTGCCGGAATTAGAAGAATTGAAGCAATTACAGCTTCTAAAGCTGAAGAATTTTTTAATCACCAAAATGATGTAATCACTGAAATTAAAAATATTCTTAAAAACCCAAAAGATATTGTTAAAGGAGTTCAGCTAATAATTGAGCAGAAAAGTCTTTTGCAAAAGCAAGTTACTGATTTGAATAGGCAAATGGCGGCAAATATTAAGGATGAAATGTTCGATTTAGTTGAAAAGATAAACGGGATAAATTTCATTGCACATAAAGTTAGCCTTGATGCAGCTTCTATAAAAGACCTTGCATTTAAAATGAAAGAGAACCTTGAAAATCTATTTCTGATAATTGGTTCAGACGATAACGGAAAAGCTTCATTAACAATAATAATTTCAGAAAATCTGGTTAAAGAAAGAGGTCTTAATGCAGGTAAAATTATTCGTGAAATTGCAAAAGAAATAAATGGTGGCGGCGGCGGACAAGCACATTTTGCAACAGCAGGTGGCACTAATCCTGATGGAATAATCAATGCATTGAAAAAAGCTGAGGAGTTTGTGAAGAAGGATTAAGATTTTTTATTCTTTCAATTACTTATAGTTATTCATAAATTTCTTTAGTTTTCCCGAATTATATTTTTTTAATAATACGTCAAACTTATCATGTTTGGCACTAGGGTCAATATGGATAAGGTTATTATATGTTTCAGCCATATATTCAGCAATATAAAGCTGTGACTCACTTTTATCGTATTCTTTGTTTCCTTTATCAATAAAATAATTACAATTTCCTGCTATAAGACAAAGATTGAAAATTCTTTTATACTTATAATCTTGAAAGCTAGTGTAATCGTAAATGAATTTATTAACCATGATAATAAATTTACCATAATAAGGACATGAACTAACCCACAATTGAGTATAGAACGTTAGAATATCAGTCAATTTATCTGTGGGATTTTTCTTTATATAATCAAGGTTATTACGCATGAATTCCTCATATAGTTTATATTCCTGACTTGTGCCTTTAAGCATAAAAGGTGTTATAGACTCTTTGCCGAAATCATCTATTTCGACTTCATACTCATAGAATAATTTATTCTTATTATCAACAAGTATAATTTCTTTTAGTAGGGTTAATTCATAAATTTTTGTTGCTAATAGTTCTCCATCCAGTGAATATATTTTCCAGATACCATCTTTTAAGCCTTTAATAAAAGAACCTTCAGATATTATTTTTCCACTAGAGTTTTTATAAATCCATTCCCCATCCGATCTTCCTTCCTTAAATCCTCCCTGGCTTTTCAGATTTCCATTGGGGAAATACCATTTTTGCAAGGCGATATCACTGTTTTCCCATTGCTCAACAGCTTTAATTTCTCCAGTACTATAATAATACCTCACTTCACCAATTGCTATTTCCATTTTAGTTGTCTGATAGACTGCGTCCATTTGTTTCTGACCATTTATAAAATGACCTTTAACTATAACACTGTCTTTAAATGGCTGGATTGTTTTGTAGTAAGTAGCTTGAGATTTATCAACAATTTCAGCCCAACTTTTATTATAATAAATTGTGTCGATATTCTGAGCAATTGAAAAAAGTGTGATAAATGAAGTAAATAATACTAAATATAGACTTTTCATAACTTTAATTTAATTACCATCAGGCTAAAAATCTGAATTAAAATTATATATACGCCAAAACTATTTGCCAGATAAGATAAACAAGATAAATACTAATTAATATGTAACCTGTTCTTGGGCGAACTCTCCATTTTTTTAAATATAAAATTAGGAACACTACGGCAACAGAGCCAAATAGAAGTGCAATTGAAACTATTAAATTATCTTTTTCCACTGGAATAGCTCTATTAGAAAACAATAATAGAATCATCCAGGGTAGTCCAAGTCCAATTAAAATGTCGAAAATATTTGAACCAAAAGCATTGCTTATTGCCATTCCGCCTTTTCCTTGTTTTGCAACTATAACTGATGAAATTAAATCAGGAACTGATGTTCCAATTGCCAATACAGTAAGAGCAATAATAATTTCCGGTATTCCAAGTATTAGAGAAACATGAACAGCACTTTCAACCAATACCCAGCATAATGCTGCAATTATCAATATAGACATTGAAAAAATATAATAGTCTCCTACTTTTTTTGGGAAGAAAAGGCCAATTACATAATCAATGGGACGTATTATATAACCTAATTTTGTGTAGTATGCTTTCTTTTGAGAATTATCGTCATCGTCATCATCCTCATCTTCGTCAAAACTCCCCCTATCTTTATATGGAAACCATTTGCGCCAATTAAAAACTGAGAAAAGATAAATTAGATATATTCCGACAAAAATCATCGAATTCCATAAACTTATTTCACCGTCACTAAATGCTAAGAGTAATACTATTATTGTTATAGAATAAAATATAATGTCACGAACAATCGGTTGCCATGAAAGTACCGCTTTTTTCACCACTGCAACAGCTCCAACAATAACAAGAATATTAAACAAAGCGGAACCAACAATAGTTCCTATTCCAATATCAACATGTCCTCCGGCTTCCTCACTTGGCATTATGATAGCTATTATTGCAATAAATAATTCAGGAGCACTTGACCCAATCGCCATAAGTGTCGCACCTGCAACATCACTTGACATTTTAAGCTTAATGGCAATTTTTTCAAGAGCAGGTACAAAATAAGTATCACAAATTTGTGCCAACAAATAAAAGGAAAGAAGTAATGCTAAAATGTACCCGACTAATTCCATAATCAATGAAAGAATTTATACTCAAAAGTACAAAAAAATCGCAAACTGATAATTTTTTTAGAATTATTTTCTAAAATATTCTCGAATAAAAGTTAGAAGGCACTAGACATTTGTTGTTTTCCCACCTTCCAATTAGTTCAGATTCAGGAATTATATTACCATCTTCATCAAGGAATTTTCCATCGGAATTTGTTTTAATAATTCTCATTTCTCCTTTAAGAATAGCATGAATAATAATTTGTTGAAGTTGAGTTTCACTAATATCTTCTTTGTATTTCCTACCAATTTCAATTCCTGCCTTGTTATTCCATAAATCCATTTCCGAGCTGGCAAAATCGGGTAGGCTTCCATCTTCTTTCTTCCTTTTTTTATAATCAATAAAATTTCCTTTTTCATGAGCTTTTCCAAGTTTTAATGCTTTTCGCCAATGAATATGACATGATAAAAGTGCCATCCAGTAAGCATGTCGAAATGCATCAACCTGACCACCGTTTTCGATACCATCCAAAGTGTTGGTTAACTTGATGCTATCATTAACAATTCGCACCTTATTAGAATAAAATGCGGCTTTTTTTGCAACAAAAGGATGAAACACAACCCAAAATTTTTCAGGTCTGCTTAAAGCTTTGAATTTTTCAGAATTGCTTTCCTGAGCAAAAGTAAATAAAGGAAAAAGCACAAATAACAAAACAATAATTTTTGATAATATTTTAATATACTTTACTTTAGTCATGAATTTTGAATTAGAAAAAACTTTTTATACTCCATATAATAGTTTTTGTACTTTTGAAGCTTAATTCAAAATTACGAATAAATTATTTACTATATAATACTAAAATTAAAGAAATGGGAAAAGTTGACTTTAAAGAAATGATGGATGAAAATATGATGGATGGTTATGAAAAAATTGACCTTTACAATCCTGAAACAATAAAAAAACTCAAAAAACATTATACTGAAATAATTAAATTGCTAGGAGAAGATATTAATAGAGAAGGTTTAATAATGACTCCGGAAAGAGTAGCCAAAGCAATGTTGTTTTTTACTCATGGTTATAACGCTGAACCTGAAAAAATTATTAAGTCAGCAAAATTCAAAGAGGATTACAAACAAATGGTTATTGTTAAGAACATAGAAATCTACTCTATGTGCGAACATCATATGGTGCCCTTCATTGGGAAAGCACATGTAGCTTACATCCCGAATAAATACATTGTTGGTTTAAGTAAGATTCCACGTGTGGTAGATGCCTTTGCCAGAAGATTGCAGGTTCAGGAAAGATTAACTACTCAAATTAAAGATTGTATTCAAAACACCCTTAATCCGCTCGGTGTCGCAGTTGTTATTGAAGCACAGCATTTGTGTATGGTGATGCGAGGAATTCAAAAACAAAATTCTGTTACAACAACTTCCGATTTTACCGGAGCATTTCTCCAGGAAAAAACTCGTGAAGAATTTTTACACTTAATAAGTTCTAATCTTCATTAAGCATTGGAAAATATTTTAAATTTATTGTTGAAATTTAAATTAACCATTTTAAAAAAAAGTATATTTTTGCAGTCCTTTTAAAATATAAAGTAATGTTTACAACTAGGAATAATCAAACTGAAGAAATTAGATTTCAGGCACAAGCCATTCCTAAAACATTTATATCAAATGTTTTCTCATGGATGGTAATTGCACTTGCTATAACAGCATTTACTGCCTGGTATTTTGCTTCAAATAAAAATTTGATGGATTTACTATACATTAAGCAAGTAGGAATGACCGGTTTTGGATGGTTTGTAATGCTTGCACCCCTAGGATTTGTTCTTTTAATGGGAATGGGATTTCAAAGGTTTTCGGCTCAAACACTTACTTTGTTTTTTGTGATATTTGCAATACTCATTGGAATGAGCTTAAGCTTTATCTTATTAATTTATACAGCAGCATCAGTATTCCAAACTTTTGCCATAACATCAGCAATGTTCATTTTAATGGCATTTATTGGTTATACTACAAAAACTGATTTAACAAAATTTGGCTCACTTTTAATGATGGGTGTGTTTGGAATAATAATCGCAAGCGTTGTTAATTGGTTTTTAAAAAGCACTCAACTCGAATGGATTATTAGTTTTATTGGGGTGATTGTATTCACCGGTTTAATTGCTTATGACGTCCAAAAACTAAAAAGAATTGGTGCAGGAGTAGAATATGGAACAGAAACCACTAAAAAACTTACAATTATGGGAGCTTTGTCTCTCTATTTGGATTTTATCAATTTATTCCTGTTCTTATTAAGATTTTTAGGAAATAGAAAATAATTAAAAGAAAATATGAAAGCATACGTATTTCCCGGTCAGGGAGCGCAATTTGTAGGAATGGGGAAAGAGCTTTACGACAATTCTTCATCGTCAAAATCATTATTTCAGAAAGCTAATAGCATTCTCGGATTCAAAATTACAGATATTATGTTTGATGGAACCGATGAAGAGCTTCGACAAACGAAAGTTACTCAACCTGCTATTTTTCTTCATTCAGTAATTTTAGCAAAATCATTAGGTGAAAATTTCAAACCTGATATGGTTGCCGGTCATTCACTTGGTGAATTTTCAGCTTTAGTGGCAAATAATACTCTTTCGTTTGAAGATGGTTTAATCTTAGTTTCTAAAAGAGCAATGGCAATGCAAAAAGCATGTGAAGCAGAACCTTCAACAATGGCAGCTATTATTGGTATTGATGATGCAACAGTTGTTAAAATTTGTAGTTCAATTAAAGAAATTGTTGTGCCTGCAAATTATAATTGCCCCGGTCAATTAGTTATTTCAGGTTCGATGAAAGGAATCGAAATAGCATGCGAGAAATTAAAAGAAGCAGGGGCAAAACGAGCATTACCTTTAAATGTTGGTGGTGCATTTCACTCACCATTAATGGAACCTGCAAGAATTGAACTTGCAAAAGCAATTAATGATGCTAAATTTAACAAACCTATTTGCCCAATCTATCAAAATGTAAACGCACAATCAGTTAGCGAACCTGATATAATTAAACAAAATTTAATTTCTCAGCTAACTTCACCTGTTAGATGGACACAAATAATGGAAAATATGATTGCAGATGGAGCTAGTACTTTTATTGAAGTTGGACCCGGAAAAGTATTACAAGGACTTGTTAAAAAAGTTAAAAGAGATATCATAGCAATAAGTGCCGAAGAATTATAATTAAAATAGGCTAAGGCTAAGGAGAAGGCTAAGGAGAAGGCTAAGGAGAAGGATAAGGAGAAGGCCAAGCAGAAGCATAGCAAAAATTTGTCAAGATAATATTTCTGAATATAAGCTTAACTGAATGTTAGGCTTTTTTTTATAGGGTGGAGTTTAATAGATTATTTGTTTCGACAGCTTTTTTAATATATTTCTGAATTAGTGCTAATCTTAAACCTGTTAAATAATTATAGTTATGCATATCTGTTCCCAGAAAATCAATCATTTTATTATCAATAAGTTTTTCGGCAACATTTTTTGTTTCCTCCGAATAATAACCGCCCAAAGAAATTGTGTTTAACTGCAAATAAACATTTCGGTCTCTGAACTCCTGATATTTTTTAAAATTCTCATGATAATAGGTATAACGCTCTGCATGTGCAAGGACAACTTTATATCCGGCAATTTGAAGTTCAAATATTATAGCTGAAAGGTTTGGATGCTCAGCAAAAAATGATAATTCAACAAGAACATAGTTTTTCCCGAATGTTAATAAATTTCCTTTTTCAAGTTTTTCTTCAAATCCATCATCAATAAGATATTCGGCTGCTGCTTCCAACTCAACCGGTATTCCGGCATTTTTAACAGCAATTCTTAATTTATCTAATCCACTATTTATGATTTCAGGAGTGTTTTTAAACATATCCTGCATTATATGAGGAGTAGTAATGATTTTTTTAAATCCCAAATCAGACATTTTTCTGATAAGACCAAGAGACTCTTCCATCGATTGACAACCATCATCAATTCCCGGAATTAAATGAGAATGCATATCAGCTTTTAAAACCGAAATATCATACGGCTCACTGAGTTGTTTGTTTATAAACCTTTGAAATAAACTCATGTGGCAAATATACAACTTTGTGGATATTAATTGTAATGCATATTCAAATTGTGTGATGGTTACATTGTTTACCCTGTGGAATGTGAAACGGAGTGAACTATTCCAACAGGGTTCGATTGTTTACCCTGTGAAATGTGAAACGAAGTGAACTATTCCAACAGGGTTCGATTGTTTATCCTGTGGAATGTGAAACGAAGTGAACTATTCCAACAGGGTTCGATTGTTTATCCTGTGGAATGTGAAACGAAGTGAACTATTCCAACAGGCTTACATTGCTAAATTGTTATATTGCTATATTGTTAAATTGTTAAATTGTTAATCCCCCTAGTCATCCCGAGTATTTCGAGCTTGCGAGAAATGTATCGAGGGAGACGGGTTAAAATTTCAAATGACAGCGAAGCAAATGACAACCTAATGACGCACAGCAAATGACAACTGAATGACGTGCGAAGCACAAATGACAACCTAATGACGCGAAGCAAATGACCACTGAATGACGTGCGAAGCACAAATAACAATCCAATGACGCAAAGCAAATGACTATTTAATGACGCAAAGCAAATAAATATTACCCTACCTTGCTACATATTGCTCTTCATAATATTTCTGATAGTTGCCTGAAGTAACATTTTCAAGCCATTCTGTATTTTCAAGATACCATTTAATTGTTTTTTCAATTCCTTCTTCAAACTGAAGTGAAGGTTTCCAGCCTAATTCGTTTTGAAGTTTTGTTGAATCAATTGCATATCTCAAATCATGACCGGCTCTGTCTTTAACATATGTAATAAGTTTTTCGGATGTTCCTTCCAATCGACCTAATTGCCTGTCCATAACTTTACAAAGCACCTTGATTAAATCGATATTTGTCCATTCGTTATGCCCGCCAATATTATAGGTTTCACCAATTTTATTAGAATGAAATATCACATCAATTGCTCTGGCATGGTCTTCAACCCAAAGCCAATCCCTGACATTTTCACCTTTTCCATAAACAGGCAAAGGTTTATTGTTTTTAATATTATTAATAAAAAGTGGAATAAGTTTTTCAGGAAACTGGAAAGAACCGTAATTGTTTGAACAATTTGAAATTATAATTGGAATTCCAAATGTGTCGTGATAAGCTCTGACAAAATGGTCGGAGCTTGCTTTTGAAGCAGAATAAGGGCTATGAGGGTCGTAAGCTGTAGTTTCCAGAAACATTCCTTCATCGCCAAGCGAGCCGTAAACCTCATCAGTTGAAACGTGGTAGAATAATTTTCCTTCGAAATTATCTTTCCAAATATGCTTTGCTGAGTTTAGTAAATTAACAGTTCCAATCACATTAGTGAAGACAAATTCAGTCGGGTTTGTTATTGAGCGGTCAACATGCGACTCAGCTGCGAGATGAATTACTGCATCGAATTTATATTCTTCAAAAAGTTTTGAAATTAGCTCTGCATCAACGATATCAGCTTTTATAAAAGCATAATTATCTTCATCTTCAATGTCTTTAAGATTAGCAAGATTTCCTGCATAAGTGAGTTTATCAAGATTATAAATCATATAATTTTTATATTTCTTAACAAACAATCTTACTAAATGAGAGCCAATGAATCCGGCTCCACCGGTGATTAGAATTTTTTTCATTATTATTTGTTTATATTTAAGTTCTATTTTTCGTTGCTTCTCGTTGCTCGATTCTCGTCATTGCGAGCGAAGCGAAGCAATCCGTCTGTTCAAAGCGAAGCATCTGTTTCTATGCTTTCTTCACTTCATTACAAGGGATTGCTTCAGTCGTTCCTCCCTCGCAATGACGCCCTGAATTAGTAGATTGCCAAACAACCTTTTGCCTTTTTACTTCTTACTTCCGACTTCGGTCTTCCGACTTTTTACTTTTGCCTTTTTACTTTCGAAGCGAAGTCCATACGGATTCATAAAATCACAAGTCCGTAGGATGCCTTTTGCCTTTCTCCTTTCAACCGATAGAGTCCGTCTAGATTGCTTGCAACCCGTAACTCGCAACCCGCAACCCGAATCAACTCACCGCCAACTTCCTCTCCCATTTCCATGCTGACAATGTCATATCATCAAGACTCAATTCAGCTTTCCAACCTAATTCTTCGTTTGCATAAGTTGTGTCGGCCCAAACTTTTTCAATATCGCCCGGACGCCGATCAACTATTTTATAATTTAATTTTATTCCTGTAGTTTTCTCAAATGATTTTATAACGTCTAAAACAGAAAACCCATTTCCTGTTCCTAAATTAAAAACTTCAAAATTTGATTTAGTTTTATTTTCAATCATCCGTTTCACGGCAATTACGTGAGCTTTTGCCAAATCCACAACATGTATATAATCTCTTATACCTGTTCCATCAGGAGTTTGATAATCGCCACCAAAAACCCTTAAAACATTTCGTCTTCCAATTGCAGTTTGAGTTATAAAAGGCATAAGATTATTAGGAACTCCCAGCGGAAGCTCTCCAATTAAAGCTGATTCATGTGCTCCTATTGGATTGAAATACCGAAGTGCAATTGCTTTTATTTCAGAAACTTTAGAATTATCCAGGATGATTTCTTCGCAGATTTGTTTTGTGTTACCATAAGGAGATTCAGCAAATTTTATCGGTGCTTGTTCAGTAACGGGAAGTATATCAGGTTGCCCATAAACTGTGCAAGATGATGAAAACACAATATTTTTAATATTGAATCCCGACATACAATCCAAAACATTTATCAAACTATTGAGATTATTACGATAGTAAGAAAGCGGCTTTTCAACTGACTCCCCTACTGCCTTAAATGCTGCGAAATGAATTATTCCTTCTATGTCTTTATTATTTTCAAAAAACATTTTAGTCATTTCGGCATCACAGAGATTGAATTTTTCAAACTCGGGTTTAATTCCTGTAATTTTTTGAATATTATCTAAAACTTTAATATTAGAATTAGATAAATCGTCAACTATAATAACATCAAAACCACTTTGCTGCAATTCCACAACTGTGTGAGAACCAATAAATCCTGTTCCGCCTGTTACAAGTATTTTCATTTAAAATGATTTTGTAATAAATTTTGTTCAAAGATAGTGTTTGACATTTATAAAGCAAAATTAATAAATTTTCAAGCGGTAATATTTGGAATAACATCTAAATCTTCTCAAGGAATAGTTCGTAATTTCAAACCTTAAGTGTTGTTATGTATTAGCATTTTTTATAAAATAACATTAACAATAATTACATCCAGCACTGCCGATAAACGAATCCCTACTTTCCTAAGCCTAGTTTAGCTTAGCATACCAACCCAAAATATAATCATAATTAAAAAATCAGGTTCAGACTTATGAAATTATCCTTAGAAAATGCCTTACTCGCAATTAAATAATATTTTTATGTGGTGATTTGTTAATTTGTTAAATTTGAGATTCAATATTTCGAAATAAATGAATGATGATATTAACAGGCTGAAGTGTGCAAACAAAATACTATGCCACACGAAAGGATCCTAAAATCCTCATGTCTTTTGTTGAATCCTTTTGTAGGCTTCGACTCTCAGCTTTACAGTCACCCTGAGCGGAGTCGAAGGGTATTGGTTAACAGGGAATTAAACTTAACATACGGATTTTAGGAAGGATTCGTGCGGCAGCGGTGAGACTTTTTTAATGAACTGATTTTATATCCTTAAGTTTATAGAAATAAATAAACAGCTAATAATTATCTAAAACTTTTTTATCAAAATTTATTCTTTTAAGAGTGTTTTCGAGCTGGGAAATTAAATCTTTATTGCCATTTGTCTTTCGTAAATCTTTTATTATCTGAACAAACAAATTTATTGATTCATTTCTATTCAATTTATAATTGTAAGCTTTCCCGTTGCTCTCAATAACAGATATCTTAAAACTACCATACTCATATATTTCATTCTCACACTTCTTTTCATAAAAATCAGATATGGTGTTTTCCACGACTGAGTAAGACTCATTCTTTACAACATAATTAAATTCAGAATGAACAACAGAAGTTGCCTTTGTACTTATAATTATTGTAAAAATTGGTTTATCGCAAATTCCAGAATGTTCAATTCGTATCAATTCGTTTTGATTTTTTGAAGACCCACATGATAATAATAAAATTAGCAATAAGCTGCCTACTATTGTTTTCATAATTGATAAGTTAAAATATTAATACAATCTCTAATTCAAAAAACTTTAATATCAGTTTGTTTGATGAGAAAACTCAAACATCCTCATAAAAGTAATTATAAAAACAATACCTACAAATCATTATCTTAGTTTGTATATCCATTTATGTATTTACAACAAATTAAATTTTCCCGGATTATTTTGATGTTTAGTAAATAAAATATAAATTTGAGAAATATAATTAATGGATAACGAATAATTTTCTCAAAGCGATAAGAACGTTGTTTATATTCAAGAAATATAGAACTTTGCTAAAGTGGAAATAAAGAACTTGAAGGTGTGTTAATTAGAAGTTAGGCGTAATTTAAAAAGAAAAATGAAACAAATCTTATTCATATTGACAGTTATTATTTTGACTTCTTGTGATTTCAAATCTTCGGCTGATTATAATTCTGAAGCTGAAAAATTGGAGCAAGATGGAAAATATAAAGAAGCAATATCTCTTTTAAACAAAGCACTAGAAAAAGACCCTAGAAATATCTACGCTTTGATTAATAGAGGTGTGGATAAATCAATTCTTGAAGATTATAGAGGTGCAATTATAGATTATTCAACAATAATTGAAATAGACTCCGCTAATACACTTGCTTATTTAAACCGAGGAAAAAACAAAAAAAGACTTGATGATTTTCAAGGAGCAATAGAAGATTTTGAAAAAGCAATTAAGACTAAGGGATGTGAACAGATTTATTTTAATTCAGTTGAAAATTCCTTTGTTGAAACGGGCTTCGAATTTGATGTTAAGATGGAAGAAATCAGATATGAAAGAGGAATTGCACGATACTACATAGATAGTCTACAAACAGCTTTTAAAGATTTTGACTTCTGTATCCAAAAAAACTTTGAATTATCAGAAAGCTATTATTGGAGAGGCGTGATTTATCTAGCTTATGATATGAAAACAGAAGCTTGTGAAGATTTAAAAATATCAAGTGAATTAGGAGACAAAAATGCGATTGAATTGATGGAAAAATATTGTAAATAATAAACAACAACATGCAAACAAAAAAATAAATCATCAAAAACGCATTTTATTAAGAAGGTTGAGTTCATTTAAAACAAAACATGAAAGCAATACTGAAAATTTTAACCATATTATTATTTCTAACTTGTTGTTCTACTAACACACCTGATTGGATTATAAAGTCTAACCATGCCATTTCTCCCGATGGTAATGCATATATTTATCAAAGTTCTTTTGTTGAGAATGATAGTGTTAGAATCTCAATTGCTACCTGGATTAAAACCTCTGTTGGAAATGGTGGAGCAGGAATTTTAGATTTAATATATAGTAGTGACCAACAACTGGAATTAAGTTGGGAATCAGATTCAATTGCAAAGATTAAGTATCCTAAGAATGCCAGGATAATTAGAATGGAAAATTCATCATATTTTGGTGGAAGAGAAACGAACATTAAATACGAAACGAAAAAATAAGCAATGCAAAATAAATTTCATTAAAAACACATTTTAAAAACCAAAATCAATCATGAAAAAATTTAAAACCCTTATCACACTAACAATAATATTATTTATCAGCCACTCTCTTTTGGGGCAAGGAATTAGCTCAAAACAAATAGATTCACTGGTTTCTAAAGCATTTAAGTTAAGTCCTTCTGTTGGAATTGCTATTACTGTTGTTAAAGATGGTGAAGTAATTCATGCCAAAGGCTACGGAGTTACTTCAATAAAGACTAAGAAAAAAGTCGATGAAAACACTTTGTTTGCAATAGCTTCAAATTCAAAAGCATTTACAACTGCTGCTTTATCAATACTGGTTGATGAAGGAAAACTTAACTGGCAGGATAAGGTAGTGGATTATATTCCTGAATTTAAAATGTATGACGACTATATTACTGCCAATTTCAACATCGAAGACCTTTTGACCCATAGAAGCGGTTTAGGACTTGGTGCGGGCGATTTAATGTTTTTTCCTGATGGTGGAAATTTCACTATTAATGATGTTTTAAAAAGCTTTCAATATCAAACTCCAACTTCTGCATTTCGCACCAAATATGACTATGATAACTTGCTTTATATAGTTGCCGGGGAGTTAATTAAACGAGTTAGCGGTTTAAGTTGGGCGGAATTCGTACAGATCAAAATATTTAATCCACTAGAGATGAATCGCTCAACACCAGTTAATTCGGGATTAGAAAAAGATGAAAATATTGCTTTCCCCCACAGGTCATACGGTGGTGAAATAGTGCAATTAGAAACTTATAATGGTGGTGAACTTTTAGGTGCAGCCGGTGGAATTTATTCCAGTGCAAATGATATAAGCAAATGGCTGCTGTTACAATTAAACGGTGGCAAGTACGGAAAGGATTTGTCGAAAAAAATGTTCTCAGAGCAACGACAAAGAGAAATGTGGTATCCTCACACAATGGTTGGATTTAATGTTAATCCGAATTCACGAACCAACACTCATCTTTCTGCTTACGGTTTAGGATGGGATATCACAGATAAAAAAGGTAAATTTATTGTTCAACATACGGGTGGATTGCCAGGTATGCTTTCAAGAACTATTTTAGTGCCTGAACTAAATTTAGGCATAGTGGTTTTAACAAATTCTGACCCGGGTGGCTATGGCTTTTATTCCATTCCGGAAACAATTTTAGATTCATATTTAAGTATTGAACCACAGGATTGGATTGCTTTATTAGCAGAAAGAGCAAAATCCAATAATACTGAAGCTGATTCCGTAACAAATGCTGTTTGGGAAACCGTGAAGAAAAACAAGTCCACAAAAATCGATTTAAACAATTTTGTTGGAACATATAATGATGATTGGTTTGGAGAAGTGGAAATTTCATTAAAGAATGAAAAACTTTGGTTTACATCGAAAAGGTCACCAAAATTAAATGGGCAAATGTTTTTTTATAAAGCAACAACTTTTGCTGTAAAGTGGGAATATACTGATATGCCTTGTGATGCCTTCGCCACTTTCAATTTGAATGAAGAAGGCAAAGCAATTAGCATAAAAATGAAAGGAATTTCGCCTAATATTGATTTTAGCTTTGATTTCCATGATTTGAATTTAGTGAAAGTTGATAAATAACAGAGTCGATATATTAAGCCGTAAATCAACTTCCTATAAAATTTTACCTCGGTCCTAAAGGATGATTTTATAGGAAGCTGATTTACTCAAATTGTTCTTTAATAAACAAATTAGTAAATAGTGCCAGCAAGAAAACACCCTGAATTGAAAATCAATATTTGTCGGGTTTTGTTGCTGACACTAAATAAATTCATTCTTATTATCAATAAACAACATTATGAAAACAAACGAACAAAAAACAATACCTTATTTTAAATCACTTAAGATAATCCATATTGCTTTGGTAATCGGGATAAGCTTTTTTGGAATATTTGCATTTATTATCCACTATAATAAGCTAATGGAGGTAGATTCTCCGGAACTAAGCAGTATGTTTGGTTTCATTGTTCCAATATTTTTTGTGGGTGGTATTGCTGCCAGCTTTATTCTATTTAAAAGAAAAATAAATTCAATTAAATTCAAACCAAAGTTCTCTGACAAAATGTTTGAATACCGTTCAGCATTAATTCTAAGATATGCTTTGCTTGAAGGACCTGCTTTCTTTTCCTTAGTAATATATTTGCTACTTGGAGAGTGGATTTTCCTGGTTTATGCGGCTATAATAATAATTATTTTTTTGACAATAAAACCTACATTTGAAAAAGCAGTAATTGACTTAGAGCTTAGTCCTGAAGAGCAAGAAAAATTAATGACTTTTGAAATCTAATACTAAGAAAACATGAAAAAAATTATTATCATTTTCGTTTTTGTATTTGCATCAATGCAGTATTCTAAAGCTCAGGAAACTATACTTTATGGTTTTGCGAGTTATCTGTCGACATCAAGCTTTGTTTCGTTCGATTATATGAATCAAAATTATGATACATTATTTCAAGTACCTATTTCTGCTAATATAGGCACATGCGTAACAATTGATCCTTTTAGAAAAATATTTTATCTAAGTAAATTTGGAATTATCTATGCAATAAATATTGATAGTTCTAATTTTCAAATTATAGATGACTTATCAACAAAGATAAACGGAAATATTTATGAGTTGCATTATGACTACTTTTCTAATTGTCTCATAATTGAAGACGAAAATTCAATTAGAAAGTATAATTTAAATACTCAAAATCTAGATTTCATTACATATGTTTATCCAATTAGCTCAATATTAGACGCAATCCCTAGAAGCACTTACAATCAAAATAATAAAAATTTCTTTGCTATTAATATCACAAGTAACGGTATTAATAATCAATTCTATTCAATACTGGTTGATTGTGTTAATAACTCAATATTAGATACTGTGAATTACTCCACTCCTAATTTATTTGGTGGACTAACATATAATTTAGCCGATAATAATTATTACGCATACAATTATTATCAAAAAAAAGCATTAAAAATTTCATCAATAACAGGTACAATAACCACAATTTGTAATTTTAATTATCAGCAAGGATACTCTAATCAACAGCCTGCTTTTGATTATCATAACAATAATTATTTATTTCCATTTTATCCAG
>JAIPBB010000069.1 GCA_021739805.1 Saprospiraceae bacterium
TTTATTGCAGTTATATTAGTTGGGATTATTATTGCCTCGCAGTTTTGGCCTCCAACAGAGGATAAAGATACTTCAGGCACAATAGGTCAGGAACTTGCTAATATGAAAAATCAAAAGATAAAAAAAACTTTACTTAAGGATCAGCAAGAGTTGACCGATATTATTGAAGGCTTAAAATACTTTAATAATTTTATCTCTCAATTAACAGCACATTTCGATAATAACATTAAGAATCTAGGAGAATTCAAGGAGAATGATGAAACAAAAAATTGTATAAATCGCCTCGAAGATTTTAATAATTATATAAAAGCCAATAAGTTTGTTGTTGATAATACAATTATTATGTTAACCAATCTTAAAGAAAATGGTGAAGCTGATAATAATGACAATTATAAAAAAACCTTGATGGAGTTTGATAAATTCATTTATCAAATGTCAATTAAAGATTCGGTAATCAATAATTTTATTGATGAAAGCTATGTTTATATTGAAAAATATGGCACCCTGGAAAGTAGAAAACATGATATTAATAACCTTATGAGCATAGTTGATAATATGGTTGTTAAAGATATGGAGTATGCTACAGTAGTTAAGGATGATGATAAAATGACAAAAGGTAGTGATGCAGAACTAAATATTAAAGAAGACACTATTTGCAAATATAAGGATCAATTAAAAGCTGCCTTTAGCCAGGAAAAACTAAGTATATATGACCAAATGAAATCCAATATATTTTTATATGATGAAGATAAATTGGGATTACTACCTTTATTCAGTATTAAAAATATTAGTGTACCGGAAAGAGAACCAAAAGAAACAGCGGAGGTTACAGCTAATAACATTAATTAATTTAGACCTTCCGGATTCATATGAAAATTGTTGTAAGTCTGATTCCTGTTTTCCTTTTTTTGATTTTCCTGATTTATCTCGATAGTTTTAAATTAATAAAGATTCCTATTGCTATAATTTGTGTAATATGGGGGCTGATAAGTGCACTAATTGCATATTATGTTAATTCTTCTATTTTAAGTTCTGAATTAATTGAATTTGAAAATTATTCAAAATACATTGCACCCATTGTTGAAGAGATTCTGAAATTTCTTTTAATAATTATTTTAATCAGGATAAATAAAATTGGCTTTATGATAGATGGAGCAATTTATGGGTTTGCGGTTGGAGCTGGCTTTGCTTTTATCGAAAATATTTTCTATCTCAACACTATCGAAACAACCAATATGATGATTTGGGTTGTAAGGGGCTTTGGAACTGCTGTAATGCATGGCGGAGCGACTTCAATTACTGTAATTTTTGCTATGAGTTTAATAAATCAGAATAAGCATCGATTCCACTTTTTTATTCCCGGATTGTTTATAGCCATGGTTATTCATGCTTTATATAACCAGTTTTTCCTTTCACCTTTAATTTCAACTATTGTAATTATTGTTGCTGTTGTAGGTTCAATAATGGTGATATTTCAAAGGAATGAAAAATCTCTCCAGGATTGGCTTGAAGTGGAGTTCGATAGTGAGGTCAAATTGCTTCAAATGATTAAAAAAGGAAAATTTTCAACAACTAAAACAGGGGAGTTTTTGCTATCAATAAAAGATAGATATACTCCAGAAATAGTTTTTGATATGTATTGTTATATAAGTTTATATCTTGAACTTTCTATTCGTGCTAAAAGCAATTTGATGCTAAAAGAAAATGGTTTACCGGTTCAAAAAGATGAAGGATTAAAAAACAAGCTAGAAGAACTAAAAGCACTGCAAAAAAATATAGGCAAAACAG
Source organism: Saprospiraceae bacterium (assembly GCA_021739805.1). The sequence goes on from JAIPBB010000069.1 coordinate 1,789, forward strand.
GTTTAATGGCAATTTCACCAATTCTAAGAATGAGTAAAAAGGACTTGTGGAAGTTGTCGTTGTTGGAATAAAAAATAAAGAAATATGACACACGAATATCCCGATTACTTTGCGAGATTTTATGATTTGATTTATCATAAATTGAGAGACGGAGTTGATAATAAATATTTCTTAGACCAAATAAAACAAACAAAAGGAAAAATCCTGGAAGTTGGTGTAGGAACAGGTCGCTTTTTTATTGACGCATTATCACAAGAAGCCGATATTTATGGATTTGACATTAGTAGTTCGATGCTTGATGTATTAAAATCAAAACTTAACAAAACACAGCAAGAGCGTGTTAGTCTGCAAAATATTATTGATTTTCAATATGATTTCAAATTTGATTTGATAATTGCTCCCTTTCGTGTTATAATGCATCTACTTGATAAATCTTCCCAAATTGAAGCAATTAATAATGTTTATAAACATCTGAATCAAAACGGCATATTTATTTTCGATACCTTTGTTCCTGATTTGAATTACTTGATTAAGGGTCTTGATAGTCATACAGATTTTGACGAAGAATACAAAGCTGGAAAAAGAGTTAAACGTATAGTGTCAACAAAACCTGATTTAATTAATCAATTGATAAGTATTGATTTTCAATTTGAATGGGATGAAGACAATGGAAGGCAAACAAAATTATTTAATATTCCACTTAGGTTCTTTTTTCGATATGAATTAGAACATCTTATTGAACGAACGAAATTTAAAAGTTATCAAATATTTGGCGACTATAATGAAAATAAATTAAGACCTGACTCAAAAGAATTTATTGTAAAATGTAGAAAATAATAAAAAACCAAAACCCATGGCAACATTTATTCACGACAAAAACCCAAATTCTGATGAGTTAGTAGCACAATTGAAAGGACTGCCTAAATGCCCAGGAGTTTGCATTTTTATTGATATTGTTAATTCAACAAATATAAAATATAGCACTCCAATTCAAGACTGGGGTAAGAAACTGAACAATACCTTTAATTTTATTTCTTTTTTAAATGATTTTCCAGAGAATATTGTTAAAGGAATTGGTGATGAAATAATGCTTTATATTCCTGATGATGTGTTAAAAACCAAAAGTTCTTTTAACGATTATTATTCTTTTGTGGAAGAGATTCATGCTACTTTTGATAATATCAAAAACTTTCCTTTGGATGATGTTTTCCTGACTTGTAAAGCTGTAATTCACTATTGCACTGAAGTCTATAATATCACATTTTTTGAAGGAGCAAATGATTATTACGGTAGAGATATTGACCTGTCAGCCCGACTTATGTCAAAATCGAAAGAGCACAGACTTGTAATAAGTGAAAAATTCTATCAAAAAATGATGGAAGATGTTGAAGATCCAAATCAAGGTTGTTTGAGTTCCATATCTGAAAAATTTATTCAGGATTTTAAAGGTGTTCCTGATTATACTGAATTTAGAGTGATGGATGTTTAGGAATATTCAGTTAATGAAGTGTTTTTGCAATATTCGCTAAATGGTATTTATTGTCGAAATTAATATAAATTGATTTAAGAACAAGGAACATCGATTAACGATTTGCGAAGTAGGGAAAATCTGAAATCTAAAACCGTTAATCCTTGTTCGATATTCAAATTATTTCAAATATTATTTGATTAGGATAAAATTTAAAATCGTATTCAAATTACTTTATAATGACAAATTATACCAGATTTAGATGTTTTTGTTTGAAAACTAGGTGATTTCAACGTAAATATGCTTTTAATTGATTGAATTTTATAAGTTTTGTGTTTCCTAAAATCGCTGTTTAAGATGAAAGTGGATCATAAATAGCTTTCATCGCACCTTTATAAAAGAAATACGCACTTATTGCCAAAAAGCAATGACTTATATCAAAATGATTAAACCATTGGCTTAATCCCCATTCATTCATAAAGACTAAGGCTCCGATTGCAGAAAATCCAACTGCTATCAGAAAGGTCTTACTTGCAGGATTTTTGGTTTTTCGGTAGATATAAATATTTAAACTGGCTACTACCACTAAAAGTCCATAAGCTGTATGAACTTCAACAAAGAAAAAATCTAAAGTTGTAAATGCAATAGTCATAAAAGTTAATAATTCAATGATATTGAGCCAGGCAAAAAAACGACCAAGAGCCGGTTTAACTAATTTTCGAATATACTCTATAGATGCCCTTTCAACCATAGCAACCGACATCATACTTGTTAACCATCCGGGCAATTTCCATGGGCTAACTCCAATCATATAAGTGTCAGAAAATACATATAAAAATCCATGACCAACCAATCCTCCAACAGCTGTGGCAACCCCCATACTAAAGAAATAAATCTTCAGATATAAGTGCATTTTATTGCGATTCTTGATTCTGGCTAATTTGTAGAAAGCATAAAAACAAATTGCCGAAACAACTAAATCTGTAATAGTTGTAACCGGTTCAAGGAGTTTAACTCCAAGTATTTCTATGGCTGGTTGTGGATCAAGCATAATCGTACGAAGTTACGAAAAGATTTAGCAAAAAGGGAAATAAAATATGAGTTTAAATTAGTAAACCTAACAGGTTTTGAAAACCTGTTAGGTTGTAATTTTAATGCCGTAATATTAGAAGTAATTCCGATAACGAATACTATAATAAAAACGTTTGAGGCGAGAAGCTGGATATTTCAAATAATATAGTCTTTTTATTTTATGTACTTCATTATTATTTAATGTGACTTTATATCCAACTGTAGTTTTTGAAAAACCAGTACCTATAACTTCGTATTTTCTTGCGTTGAAGAAAAACACTTTATGAATATTTGTCCTTTTAAATAATAAACTAAACCTATATCTATTATCAAAGAAACGAACAAACACCAAGGTATTATTTATTCTAAGATAACAAGAGTTGCTTTCATCTAAACCCATCAAATCATTTTCTAAGTTCTTCCTCAGTGAAATCATTATTATGAATGAACTTGTATCTTTTTCTGAAAATGTTAAATCATTAACAAATAAATATGTGTTTGAGTCGATATCATTTTTGTTCTGTAAATAGAATTTATTGATTTTATTCTCTAACTTTTTATTGGTAATTTCAACCGAGTCGAGGCAGATGCTATCCTTGTGTAAAATTTCATCCCATTTATTTTGAGATTCTACAAATGAAGGCAGACAGAAAAGAATAAAGCTAAATAATACACTTAATTGTTTCAAGACAATAAATTATTTATATGATTGTGGTTCAAAATAAAATTCTCATTTAAGCTTCTCATATTAGAGCTAAAATAAAATAATAGTGCTTTACCCAAAAAACTTAAAAGCCAAAGTAGTTATATCATCAGATTGTTCGGCTCCGGCAGTAAATTCTTTTACATCATCTACAACTTTTGTAATTAGCTCTTTAGGACTCACTCCTGCATTTGTTTTAAGTACTTCAATAAGACGGGCATCAGTATATTCTTCGAAATTAATATTCATTGCCTCATTCACTCCATCAGTAAAAGTAAAAAATGTGTCGCCGGGTTCAATTGTCATTGTCTTTACTTTAAAAGGAAAATCCTCCATTGCGCCAAGAACTATATCTCCGCTTCTTTCAACTTCGATAACTGAACCATCTTTTTTGATAAGATAAGGAGGATTATGTCCGGCATTTGTATATTTTATTTCACCGGTTTTTATATTTAAAATCCCGTAAAAAACAGTCACAAACATTGAGTCCATGCTTTCTTTGCAGAGAAGATTATTTGCATATTCAAGACATTCATCAGGTGAAATTCCTTTCAGCGCAGTGGCACGGATTAAGGTTCTGCTGACTGCCATAAAAATTGCAGCAGGAACACCTTTGCCGGAAACATCAGCCATTACAAAACCGAGATGCTCATCATCAATCAAAAAGAAATCATAAAAATCACCACCAACAGATTTAGCTGCATCCATTGAAGCAAAAATTTCAAATTCGGTTTTTTCGGGAAAGGGCGGAAAAACCTGTGGTAAAATTGATTGTTGAATTTCTCTTGCAACATTCAAATCTTGTTGAATTGAAACAAGCTGGTCGTGTTCATGTTGCGATTGTCTGAAATGTTTAATTTCACTCAGTGTTTTTTCAATCGTAACTTCCAAATCATCAAAATTAATCGGCTTAGTAACAAAATCGAAAGCCCCGCGGTTCATGGCAGTTCTGATGTTTTCCATATCACCATAAGCTGAAACAATAATAGTTTTCAGTGATGGATTTTGAAACTCTTTAACTTTAGTCAATAATGTCAAACCATCCATCTCAGGCATATTAATATCTGAAAGAATCAAGCCGATTTCGGGATGTTCAACAAATTGAGCTAAAGCTTCAATGCCATTATGGGCAAAAATAAAGTTGTATTCTCCTTTTCTGATTTTTCTTCTAAACTTCTGACTAATCAAGTCTTTCATGTCGAGTTCATCATCAACTGCAAGTATTTTTATCTCATTCATGGCTATTAAAATTTAAAAAAATAAAATTACAGTTTATTTTACAATTTCCCAATAAAAAAATATTAGACTAATCTGTTTCTCTAGTAATAAAAAAAAATTAGCCACAGATTCTCAGATTAAAAAAAGAATTATTAGTTTAATTTTCTCGGATTATGGTATAAATAATTAAAATTTAATTATTTATAAATCTGAGAATCTGTGGCTTCTTTTCAAAACTGATTTTGACAAATGAATTAGTGCTTAATTTATTTCAGTCAGGAATAGAATAATGAAGTACTTTTGTAGCCTAAATTATTTACCATGATACAACTAGGAGAATACAACACTCTCGAAATTACAAAAAGCACGGAACATGGATTATATCTGACTGATGAAGAAAATTCAGAAGAAATCCTGCTGCCAACAAAATATATCCCTGAAGGAGTTGATGTAGGTGATGAAGTAAAAGTTTTTGTTTATAAAGATTCCGAAGACAGACCAATTGCTACAACCTTGGAACCCACTATTACATTAAATGAATTTGCATTAATGACTGTGAAAAGTGTCACTAAGTTTGGGGTTTTCATGGATTGGGGTTTAGCTAAAGATTTGCTTGTACCTTATAGTGAACTGTCAAAAAATTTGGAAGAAGGCGATTCTATTGTTGTTATGCTTTATCTTGATAGCAATACAAATCGGCTGGTTGGAACAGCAAATATTAAATCTCACCTAAACCAATATAATATTCAAATTGAAGAAGGTGAAGAAGTTGATATTATGGTTTTTGATATTTCGGATTTAGGAGCACAAGTTATTGTTAATGATGAATATTTAGGAATGGTTTATCTTAATGAAATCTTTCAACCAATTAAAGTTGGTGATAAAATGAAAGCCTATGTTAAAAAAGTCAGGGAAGATAAAAAACTGGATATTAGCCTTCAAAAAGCGGGTTATGAACATATTGATGCAAATGCAGAAATCATTCTGAATTATTTAAAATCAAATGATGGTTTTGTTGCTCTGACTGACAAAAGTGACCCTAAAGAAATTGAAGATACTTTTCAAATAAGCAAAAAAGTATTTAAAAAAGCTATTGGTGCTTTGTATAAGCAAAGAAGAATTACGATTAAGGAAGATGGGGTTTATTTGAACTAAAATTTTTACCTTGAAGTAAAATAAAATTTTATATTGTCGCAAATATTTACTATATTTGCGACATTTTTAAATATATATAATAGTGTAAGACGTGGAAAAGCAGATACTTAAAAAAATTACAAAAGCCGGAAGGGGTAGGCTTTTTTTTGTTGAAAATTTTTTGATTTTTGGCAATGCAAAAGCTGTAAGTAAAGCATTGGAGCGTCTTGTTGCAAAAAATGAGTTAATGCGTATTGCTAACGGTATCTATGTACGCCCTAAGAAAGACCCTGTCATTGGTATTATAACACCTGGTGTTGAAGAAATTGCTAAAGCCATTGCTAAAAGAGACCGGGCACGAATTGTACCAACAGGCATTTATGCAATGAACAAACTGGGACTTTCCACCCAAGTTCCATTGAATATTGTGTACCTTACTGACGGATCTGCACGAAAAATTAATATTGGAAAAACCATAATCACCTTTAAAAAAGCAACACCCAAAAACGTTTCTGCGGTCGGTGATATAAGTAAATTGGTTATTCAGGCATTGCGTGCTATTGGAAAAGAAAATATTACTATGGAAGAAATAAATAAAATCCAAAAGCTGTTAAAGAAAGAAAAGTTCACACATCTTCAGCATGATATTCGCCTTGCACCGGTTTGGATAAGAGAAATCATGAAATCTGTTCTAGAGAATTCCGCAAATGAATAAAAAATCGCTAAGTGAATGGCTGAAACTGCCTGTTGAAACAAAGAAAAATATTATTACTGAAATAAGTAAAAAATCTGGTTTACCATCCATGGCTATAGAAAAAGACTGGTGGGTTGTTAAATCTCTGGAAGTTGTTTTTAATACTGAAATTGCAGAACACACGGTTTTCAAGGGTGGTACATCACTGAGTAAAGCATGGGGTTTAATAGACCGTTTCTCAGAGGACATTGATTTAGCACTGGATAGAAAATTTCTTGGTTTTGATAAGAAAATGACTGGCTCACAAGTGAAAAAACTTCGTAGAAGTTCATTCAAATTCATATCTCAAGAATATTTTCCATTATTGGAGAGAACTTTTCATTCATTCGGATTGACAGATGTTAAGGTGGTATTGGCTGAACCAACTGCCGATGATCAGGATCCATTGATTATTGAAGTGCATTATCCCGGATTATTTGAAGAATCTAAATATATTCAACCGCATATTTTAATAGAAATAGGGAGCAGGTCGCTTAGAGAACCTTTTACAGTCAGAAAATTTTGCTCTATGATTGGAGAATATTACCCTGGTAAATCGTTTGCGGACACTGCAATTATGATTCCTACTGTTAATCCTGAACGAACATTTTTAGAGAAAATATTCCTATTGCATGAAGAATTTCAAAAAACAGAAGATAAAATGAAAGTTAAGCGACTAAGCCGACATTTATATGATATTGAAAAAATAATGGATACCGATTATGCTGAAAAAGCATTTTCTGATACAAACTTATATAAACAACTTGTAGAGCATCGAAGAAATATTACTCCTGTAAGGGAAGTTGATTATGAAAACCATAAACCGGATAAGATCAATCCTGTTCCACCTGACAGTATAATAGATTACTGGAATAAAGATTATGAGCAAATGCAGCAAAATATGATTTTTGGCGATTCTCTTACATTCGATAATCTTATGCGAAGAATAATGGAGCTAAAAGAAAGAATTAATAAGATTGAATTAGGGGTGTAAATCATTTCCCAATTATTTCCTCAAGAATCCCAATCGAATCTAAAATGCACTTCTCACAAACATCTTCAAGGAGATTATTGTCTTTAAGAAACTGTTGTCCTTCTTCTGTTTTTAAATCACAATTTATTAACGACCTGCAATCAATAGCACCATTTTTAAATTTGAATTTTCTTGTAAATTCCTGAATCATTGGAACTGCTGCATCTTTACTTTCTTGATTGTTGGAATATTTTTCACCATTGAAAAGACTTATAATCATAAATGAAGCTGTGACAGCTCCACATGTTTCCTGTAGTCTGCCCATACCGGCACCAAAACCACTTGTAATGTTTTTTGCTATGTTTTCATCCAGGTTTAAATAATCTGAATATGCTGATAAAACTGACTGTGCACAATTAAATCCTGACCTAAATGAAATAATTGCTTTTTCTTCTCTTTGTGTCATAATGATTTATAAATATTTACAATAAAAATTATGATTCAATATATGTTTTGAATCAGGCAATTAAATTAGTAATAATATTTGAATTTGAAGGTTTGAAGAGAATTTTTTGGCTAAATTTATTTATATATTATGGTACGGAGTACCTTGAATATTTATAGAAAATAATAAGCTAATGAATTAAAGTGCAGAGCACCGTAATATTATTTTAAACACAAATTATTACGGTGCTCTGCACCTAAGAAAGAAACAATAATTACGAACTACAAATATAGCGGTACTCCGTACCTTATTTATCTAAACCAGATTATCCGTATTTAAAGAAATATTTTACGTTTTTCTATCTATTTGCTTTGGTTAGATAGTTTTTTTCAGCACTTCAAAATAAAATTTAACTGATTGTTAATTAGAAAAAGCTTTTCACACAAATTCCTCTTCTAAAACAAACTCACGCCTAAATACCTGCTCTTTAACCTTTATTTGTTTTTGCACTTTACTACTTATAATCGACTTAATTGCAATTTCCGAAATATCCAGAACTTCTATATTCTTATTTCTCGCAAAAGTTTTCTTACACATTGGGCATGCAGTCACCAAAACATCAGGTGCATAAGTCATATAATCAGCTATTGCCTGATAGCGAATCATATCTCTTTCCGATTGCTTTATTTTTAGGTTTCCAAGGCTACCTCCACAACAATATGCTTTTTCTTTTTCATTTACTATAGATATTAAATTTCCGGCTAAGTTGAGAAGCTCTCTTGGTTGCTCATACATTCCCATTCCACGCCCTAGTTCGCAAGGGTCGTGGTAAATCAGTTTTGAAGGAGATTTTGATAATTGTATGGATTTTTTTCGAATCAATTGCAAAATATATTCGGCATGAAAAACCACTTCGACATTTGGTAAATTATAATCTTCTTTAAATACCCTATAACAAATCGGACATGAAACCACCAATGTTTTAGCACCAGATTCAATTATTTTTCGTGTATTGTTTTCAATAAGTTTTGAAGCTGCATCATATTGTCCGGCAAGCATAAGAGGGCGACCGCAACAGGCAGCTTTTTCTTTATCTAAAAACCAATAGTTTTCCCCGGCAATTTCAAATATTTTTTCCATCGAACTAATTATTCCGGGAGTAAGATGGGTCATACAACCTGCATAGTAAACAACATCGGCTTGGGTTGAAGTACTGGCTTGTAAATATTCATAGGAAGAATTATATTGTCGTGTGGATTCAATCCGCTGGGTTATTCGCAAATCAATAGTATCAATTCCAACCGGACAATCTTGTTGGCAATTTCCGCAAAGAAGGCAATTGAAAAGATGTTCATCATCCAGGTTTTTATTCCTGATGTTTTTTAAAAGATAGACTGATTGTGTGTCCATTATTCCTGCTGTAATCAACTGGCAATTATCCAGACATATTCCACATCGTGAGCAGGAAAAAACTTCAACTTCAGTAAATGTATTTGTGCGTTTTTTTAATTTAATTCCGGCATTTCGTAAAAAGATAAACAATATTTCCGTGGGAATGTGCATATACCTTGAATTTGGCAAAGCCGAAAAAAAGAAGCCTAAAGAAAATGAATAAGCAATCCAGGCCGGTCTGTTTAAATGTTCTATAAACGGATAATTGTTTAAAAATCCACCAATGCTTGAAGTCAGAAAATCGCCATTATGATAAATCCCTGCTGAAATACTTTCGGCAAACAAACGTAAAGGAAAAATCAGCCATAAAGAAGTTAAAGCAATTTGGTCACCTGTTTTAAGTCTTGTAGTTTTTTTCATCCCAAACAATCTCTTTTTGAAACGCTTAAGCATTGCAAGACCAACTCCTACTAAAACAAATAACAGCAGAAAATCCATCAGAAATGAAAATATACCTGAGAACATAAAATCTTTTCCAGTTTCGAAATACCTGAAAAATATGGGAAGATAAATAGGAACAGTAAATGATTGTTTGGCAATTAAAGCTTCGGTATGACCAACAACTATAAGTAAAAACCAACCAAAAGCAAGGCTCATGTGCATATATCCAAGAACAGGATTTTTGCGAAATATATTTCGGTGTAATAATCCTTCCATAAAGGCTTCCTTAATTGAGTAAAGTGTTCGGGTGGTTTTTAAGGATTGGAACAGGCGGAGTTTATCAATTTTTGATAAACCGCTTATCCATTTTATTCCTCTTATAGTTAGAATAACAAACAGATAGGTCATTCCAATAACGAAAGGTAGTATTAATAATTTATCATTCATGACAGACTATTTTCAGTTTTCAATAATGAAATTCCTTTTTTAATGAGAAGTACAACATTTCGAATATTTATGTCGCGGGGACAAACCAGAGTACATTTACCGCAAAACATACATTTTTCAATCTCCGTTGACAAGCTTTCTGTTTCGCCTCTCCTTAACATAAGCCCGATTTTTCGTACATTGAAATCAGTTAAATTTCCGGCACTGCAAGTGGCTGTGCAACCACCGCACGAAATACATGTTAAAAATGAAGGTTCATGTTCTAAAACACTATTTAACAAACGACTATCAAATTTATGATAATCAATTTGGCGTGAACCTTTGCTGATCAGGTAACTGAACTCATTCATTTTATTTAAGGTTTTTAAAGTAGTTATTAACTTCTAATGCTGCCGAACGGGCATTTTCAATAGTATCGGTTACTGACATTGGGCAAATACAGGCACCTGCCATAAAAACTCCTGACTGAGTAGTTTGGTTTCTTGCTGTATGCATATTTTGTGATTGCAGGAAGCCATTTGTGTCTAATTCAATTCGGTTATTATTGCAGAAATTTTTGTGTGATGTCCCTGGCTCCATACCAACTAAAAGTATAATCATATCCACATCCATTCTTAGTGGTCGGCCTGAAAGTGTATCTTCAGCTTTTATTTGAAGACTTTTATCAGAATTCTCAGCTGCTTCTGACAAACGCCCCCTAATAAATTGTATTTTATGTTTTTGCTGAGCTAATAAGTATTGCTCATCGAATTTCGAACCGTACAAGCGTAAATCCATATAGAAACAAAAAACTTCAGTTTCGGGGAGTTGTTTGTTGATTTCTATTGCTTGTTTTATGCCTGTGATGCAACAAACTTTCGAACAATAAGTATTTCCTGATTTTGAATCACGGGAACCAACACAGTGAATAATGGCTACTCTTTTGGGTGTTTGACCATTGACTGTTGTGATTTTATTTCCGCTTTTTATTGTTTTTTCTAAATCAGCAGAAGTAATAACATTGTCGAATAAACCATATCCGTATTCTTCTTTTCGTGAAGCATCAAAAATATTAAAACCTGAGGTGATTACAACCGCATCAGCATTCAGTTTCAATTCATTTCCTGCCTCAAGCGAAAACTGACCATTAAGTTTTTTGATAGCTGTTATTTCTGTACTGCCAATAGTTTTGATGTTAGGATTATTTAGTTTAGATGACAATTGAGAAACAATCAAATTCGGGTCGGAAAAATCAGGAAATAAATGGCTCCAATTATTCAAATGACCACCCGGAGAATTTTCTTTTTCAATAATTGTAATTTTATGTCCAGCCTCTGCCAAATGAATAGCAGTTTCCATCCCTGCAATACCGGCACCAATAATTGCTATATGTTTTGTTTTTTCCATTTTATAATCAATTTGAGTAAATCATCTTCCTGTAAAATCATCTTTTAGGACCGAGGTAAAATTATACAGGAAGATGATTTACGGTTTTTAATAACGAACCAGCTAAATACTTCCCCATTTTCTTATTTTTTAAGGCATCCGCTAAAAACCGGTTGATTAATATATTTTCCATTAACTCCTTTATATTTATCAGCAGGATTATAATCTATTCCCATTTTATCTAAAAGGGGTTCGACATCAACCTGGTGCAGTTGCATTCCTAATTGCCATGGATCATACCCTAAAACAAGCCCGGCAAGTTCTTCAAAAGTGACAGATGGAATTCCTTGTCCATTTTCGGCATAAGTTTTTCCCTCCATTTGCCCAATAGCATATTGCCATCTGTCGAGAAACATAGTGCAGCCCGGGCAATTTGATAATATTGCATCTGGTTTATAAGCTTCCATGCTTTCGAATTTCTTTTTTGAATTTGATAATGAGTAGCTTCTGTTATTTTTTACAATATACTGCCTGAAGCCAAAACCACAGCAATGTCTTCGTTCAGGATAATCGACAGTTTCGCCGCCCCAGGAGTTTATCATTCCGGTAAGAACCTGTGGAAATTCTGCTCCGCCAACGCCTCTTTCAGGAAATATTTTAGCATAATGGCAGCCAATATGGTCAACGATTTTTAATGGTTCTCCGGTTTTTTTATTTACTAATTTATACTTTGCTTGTTTAGCAATTTCATCTCTGAATTTATAAATTATATCGCAGGAATGGACAACATTTTCAGGTGGATAAAATTCACGACCGGTAGCTTTTCTTAAAAATTCCTGAACTTTTTCTTGTTCTTCTGGAAAATGATTCCATGTGTCGAGTATTTCGGAATATATTCCAAAGGATGTGATGCAAGAGACAACAGCATTTTTTAAACCTTTATCATTCATAAGCGAAAAATGGCGGGCAGCAATAGTTTGCAGGGTTTCAAATGCAATAATATCGCAATGATAACCAATGCCGGCACAGGTGGTTTGGTTAGCATCATCAAAAATGGTTTTATTTAAATTATTCCTTAAAATGTCAAGAAATGCTTTCTCTGAACCCGGAAAAAAATTTTGACGGATGCAGCTTCTGAGATAATAGAAATTGTCATCGGCTATATCTTTATTGAAATCTTTCCATTTGAATTGAACAGGATTCGGTTTGATTATTTTATTCATTTTCTACAAAAGATTTATATTTTTCCATATCTGCATTATTTTCACTATCTGTAAAACCAAGTTCAATTGCCTTGCTATTACTGAAGTTTTCAATTTTGTTAAATAAATCGAAGCCACCTGAAAACTTAAAAATATTACGTAGTTCTTCAAGTGATTTTTCGGAAATTTTTCTTAGAGTACCTGAGCCTTCACAGTTATAATTTGCTCCAACTGAAGCATAAACATCTTCTTTGTTTTCAAATACCCACTTCCAAACAGTACCCTGTTCAGGATGGGTTTCCGGTAAAGTGGCATCAGGATAGATACAATAACCGTATTTAATAATGTTTGCACCAACAGAATTTTTAATTAGATATTGCTGGCGTCCCTTTTTGCTTTTTGTGAAAGCTCCGGTTACTTGTGAGATTTTTCTTAAGACGTTAATAAGCAGACCCGGACAATTACCTCTCGGGCAGCGGGTTTTACACGACATACATTGGCCGCAATACCAAATAGTATCAGTTTCTAAAAGTTTTATGATTTCTTCTTTGTTACCTGATTGAACAATAGTTACAATATTTCGGGGGTCATAATCATAAAACTCAGCGGCGGGGCAAATTGCAGTGCATATTCCACAACCCATGCAAGCATTAACACTCTCGATATAGCGAACATCTTCAGTTAATAGTTTATACAAGTTTTCATACATAAGTCCAAATTTTAATTTATCGGACGAAATAAGAAAACTTTAACTGCTATTAAAACAGCTTTAAAACGTAAAATTGAAATAGGTTTAAGAACTTAGTTGTAGGTGTAAAAACGTAGTTTTAATTGGACAATTTAATTTCCACAAGCTTTTTAATATCTTCAATGATTGATTCATTTTTCACATCAATCCTGATTCCCTTTCCTTCTGCATAAACTCTTGCATTCTCCAACTCAGTTTTAATTTCTTTAGAAATATCACTTTCCATAATTTGATTAAATTCTTTTTGTCCAAATACAAATGCCACTTTATAATATCCTTCTCGTGGTAGAAAATATATCATTGCTCTTTTTTTATCTTTAATCCGAAAACTCCAACCATATTTTTTTCCGGAATAATTCCATTCTTCTTTGTCATCAGGATATTTTTCTAAAACAAAATTTCTTATGGCAATTCATAACTTAAAAGTATCACCTAAGGGAATAATTAAATCATCATTTGTTGGTGTTTTTTCTTTGTTTGTGAAAATGCTTATGTCCATTTTTTAGTAAATTAATTATTGTCATTCATTAAATAATACAAAATAAAATCAAACATATCAGCATCTTCTTTAAGCGATTTTTTAAAACTGCTTCTTGCTCCATAATGACCGGCTCCTTTTTCAATCCTTAGTAGAATTGGATTTTTCTGGGCTGCTCGGTTTTGAAGTTTTGCAGCAAATTTATAAGAATGAAAAGGAGGTACTCTATCATCATTTTCTGAAGTCATAATAAGTGTTGCCGGATAATTGATACTATCTTTAATACTATGCAATGGGCTAAATGAAAGCAAACTATTAAATCCTGCTGAATCTTCAACACTTCCATATTCATCAGCATGCAGATGTCCAATAGTGAATTTTTCGAATCTTATCATATCAAAAGATCCGACAACCGGCACAGCAACTTTAAACAATTCAGGCCTTTGGGTCATAGCAACACCAACAACAAGTCCTCCATTTGAAGCTCCTGTTATTGCCAATTTATCAGGGCTAGTGTAATTATTACTAATTAGAAATTCTGCCGCCGCAATGAAATCATCAAATGAATTTTGTTTATTCACCCCTCTGCCTTGCATAGCCCATATTGCTCCTTTATCACCACCTCCACGTATATTTGCAAAAACAAAAATTCCACCTTCTTTTAAAAAATGAACTATAGCCGGGTCAAAATGTGGTGTTGATATACTACCAAATCCACCATAAGCTTTTAATAATGTTGGATTATTGTTTTTTAAGTTTATTCCTTTTTTATAAATCATAAACATTGGAACCATTGTACCATCAAATGATTTATATTCAAGCTCTGATGTTTCAAATTGAGTGTAATCAAAATTCACGACAGTGGAACTAAAAGGCTTCGACTTGAATGTTTCAGTATCATAGATGTAAATGGTTTTTGGTTGGGTATAACCTGAATAAGAATACAATAACTTTTTGTCAGATTTCTCACCATTAAATCCATCAACGGAAAAACCAAAAGGTAAATTCATGACATGAAGCACATTGCCTTTATAATCAAATATTATGATTTGTTGTTTGCGGTTTGTTTGATAAATTGTAATTATTTTGTCATCTAACAACTTAACATATAGCAATAATGAAGAAGTATATTCCGGTATTATAGTTATCCATTTGCGGGGATTTGAAGGATTTATTTTAACTATCATTCCATTGTTTCCATTTTTGAATGTATAAGCTATTAAATCATCACCAATATTATCTATTATGTTTACTTCGTCCTCATTAGATAATCTTGTTAATAATGGTCTTAATCCTGGAATTTCTGCATTGTAATCAATATAGAAAATATTTGAAATTCCTTTCTTTTCATCCGACTCATTTATTATTAAAAACCTTTCATCAGATGTTGTTAATGCCGAAAAGAAAGCTTCAGGATTGTCTTTGCGTTTGAAAATAAGTTCGTCTTCATTTTGTTCTGTGCCAACTTTATGATAATAAACTTCCTGACCGCTGGTCTTTTCCAATCCTTGGTCAGGAAACTTTGAATAGAAGAAACCATCGTCTTTCCATGCAATATTCGAAAACTTAATATTTGTTAAATGGTCTTTATGATGTACTCCTGATTTTAAATTTATAATTTTAATTTCTCCCCAATCGCTACCATTTCGGCTAAATTGGTAGGCTAATAATTTAGAATCTGATGAAGCGAAATATCCTTTTAGTATTATTTTATCTTTTGTAGATATAAAACTTGGGTCAACTAGAAGCGATGGATTATCTCGTAAAAAATGTTGACAAAAAAGAGCAGGAACACCATAATTATTATGGTAGGCATAAGTGAAATAATAATCGCCCTCCTTAATAGGATTGTCGTATTTTATGTAAGAATATTCGTCGATTGCCCCTAATGAATTGCATTTAAAAGCTGCTTTTTTTAATGTTTTGTTCGTAAATGAATTTTGTTGCTCAATCCAAATTTTGGTTTTAATATCATTAAGATTTTCTAAGCTTCTGTACTCATCATAAACAGGAACATTATAAAAAGTGTCAATAATAACTCGCTTTTCAACAGCAGGATATTCAAAAGATTGACCATTTGTTATTATTGGAAAGATTATGATAATAAAAGATAAAACTCGTCTCATATTTCTTAATTTTATAATTCTACAATATTGGCTTTACATTTCCCCCCACCTCTCTTTTGCCCATTCAGCCTGCTGCTCAGATGTGAGAAATGTCCATGCAACAATGCGACTTGATTTATTTCCTTGTCCCATTGGAATTGTTTTCACTTCTACTGCTTTTAAATTTTTCAATGCGTCATAAGCACTCTTTAGATTAGTCTGTTTTGAAATCAAAGTGGAAAACCAAAAACAAGATTCTGAGAATTTTTTGCTTTGAAGAATCATTCTGCTGACGAATCTTTTTTCACCTCCTTCGTAACATAATTCAGTATTTTGACCTCCAAAGTTTAGAACAGCTTTTGTGGTTTTTTTATGCTTTAAATTATTTAATTTTCGCTTTGTTGCTGACTGAGCTTCTTCAACAGAAGCATGAAAAGGAGGATTACAAATTGACAAATCTACCAGTTCGTCTTTTTGAATAATTCCATAGAAAAAATCTTTTGGGTCATCCTGCAATTTAATTTCAATCTTTCCTTTTAAAGCCGGATTCGACTCAATAATTTTATTTGCAGATTTAATTGCCACCTCATCTATATCTGAACCAATAAATGACCATCCGTATTCTGTGTTTCCAATAATTGGATAAATGCAATTAGCACCAACGCCTATGTCCAGACATTTAATTTTTGAACCCATTGGCATTTTACCATAATTCTTACTACACAATAAATCTGCTATATGATGAATATAATCTGCTCTTCCGGGAATTGGCGGACATAAATAATTTGGCGGAACATCCCAATATTCAATATTATAGTAGTGCTTCAACAACGCAGTATTTAACATTTTCACAGCTTCCGGATTGAAAAAATCAATTGATTCATCCTTATAAACATTCAACTGAAGGGGACTTCTATTATTTAAATCATTGTTATTCCAACAATTAAACGTATATTTGTGTTTTAATTAAACAATTAAGCTATGAACACAAAAACATACAAAACAACAGGAAATAGAGGATTATTTGATGAACAAGAAACTT
>JAIPBB010000070.1 GCA_021739805.1 Saprospiraceae bacterium
GAGGTAATACCTGTCGAACTTGATGTTACATTATTTCCATAAGGAATTGTATCAAAATTTTCCCAGAATTTGGAATTTTGCGACATTACAAATGATGACACAAATAATACTAAAGTAAAAAGAATAGCTTTTTTCATAATTAGGTTGGATTTTAAATTTATTTTTTAATTGAATTGTCAAAAATATAAAATTAATTCATATGTTTTTCAACACCTAACTTATATGACACTAAAAATTCTAAAAAAGTTGCATTACATAAATAATAAATTAAGTATTACATTGACCATGATTCCCTATAAAAAATTATATTTACATATGCAAGGTTTTACTACTTTTATGCTTTATTAATTTTTCATTAATTTATAAGAATTAAAATGAATTTACTCTCAACAAAATACACAGTTAATTCACCTCATGTAGTTCATGACACCATTGATGGTGAAACAATATTGGTTAATCTTAAAAATGGGAATTATTATAGTTTTGACAAACTCGGTGTTATAATTTGGGATTTTATAGTATCCAAAAACAAACTTTCTGCACTTGTTCAAAAAGTATCATTGTTTTATAAAAAACCATTAGATGAAATCTCAGAAGTTCTGGAAGTTTTTATTACACAACTAAAGAATGAAGAACTTATTGTTATAGATAATTCCGAAACCCCGGAAAATCAAGAACTTGATTTGTCAGAAATTGAAAAATTATCAAGTGAGTTTGCACCACCGATATTAAACAAATATGCCGATATGCAAGATGTGCTTTTGCTCGACCCAATTCACGATACTGACGAAAAAGGCTGGCCATCAGGAAAAGATGAATTTCAATAATTCGCATATTTTTGTAATTTAGCACTTCCAATTTGAATATGGTGTATTCATGAAAAATACTGCTGAAAGCCCTTTTCCAACATATGAACAAGAACTTTTACTAACCGCATCGCTACTTGATGATGGTCGAGCAATTAGTGCAATAGATGAATGGCTTACATTAATTGACCTCGATGGGCAACTCGATAGTGGTTCTTTTAGATTATTGCCTCTTCTTTTTAAAAATTTACTAAAACACAATTACAAAGGACCCCGAATGAATATGCTTAAAGGGGTTTATCGTTTGTCATGGTATAAAAATCAGAAACTTATTTATAATTCGATAAAGGTTTTGGAACTTTTTCAAAAAGCAGATATTAAAACAATGATTTTAAAAGGTGTTGCCTTAAGTTCTTTGGTTTATAAAGACATAGGAGTCAGGCCAATGTTCGACCTTGATATTTTAGTGCCCTCACATCAAGCCACAAAAGCAATTGAACTTTTAAAAAGCAATAACTGGAAACCTGAAAACGATGAATATCTTGAATACAATTTAAGGTTTGGGAAAGGTATGGGTTTTAAGAATGATGAAGATTTTGATTGTGACCTGCACTGGCACCCTTTTTTTGAAGGCCATGGAAAAAATTCAGAATTAGATTTCTGGGATAATGCTATTCCATTGAAGATTTTTGATACGTCAACTTTATCATTTTGCTACACGGACATGCTTCTTCACACTTTTGTTCATGGTATTAAATGGAATAAAGAACCACCAATCAGGTGGGTGGCCGATGCTTTTTATCTGATAAATGCAACTGATTTTGAAATAGATTGGGAAAGATTTATATTTCAGGTTAAGAAATACAAGGTTGTTTTACAAATCAAAGAAGCCTTAAACTATTTGATTGAAAAATTTAATGTTGAAGTTCCTGAAGAAGTCATGAGTGAACTATCGAAAATTAGAATCACTCTTGCTGAAAAGCTTGTCTATAAAGAATGTCATAAAGACTCTGATGATTTTCAGGATAACCTATTTAAGAAACTTAATAAGCTATTTTTAGTTTATCTTCAGCAGTCTGATAAAACCAATATTTTCCTTCACTTTTTTGGATTTATAAGCTATTTGCGTTTCAGGACAAAAGGAAAAGACAATTTTCGTATTTTGGCTTATTATTTAAGAAAAAGATTCAGAAAAGCTGATAAAACACATAATGACTAAGAATAACAACAAATACAACTCTAAAAAGCATTTTTTCAATAAATCTGCATGGAAGTATTTTGGTTTCTTTTACAAAGAGCACAAAACCAAACTTATTTTAACTTCTATCGGTTCTTCTGCTCAGGTGATTTTTATCATTCCTATTATTTTACTTGTTAAGTATGCTTTTGACGAAGTCATTCAAAACAAAGAAATTAATATTTTAATTCAAATAGGAATTTTAATATTCGTTTTAAGATTTGTGAATTCAATTGTTTCGGTTTTGCTGAAAGCTGTTAATATTAAAATCATTAATAATGCTATATATAAATTACGAAGCAATTTAGCTGAAAGACTTTACAGCTATTCGCGAAGTTTTTATACACAAGCCGACCAAAAAGTTCTTCATGCAAGATTAGTACAGGATACTGAAAGATTGTCCAATATGAGTAGTGCTTTGGTTTCCCGACTTTTACCATCGCTTGTTATCAGTTTTTCTCTTGGTGTTGTGTTAGCTTTTTTAAATTGGTATTTATTGCTGATAATAGTTTGCTTGGTCCCATTAGTGTATTTTTCAAATATATGGATGGGAAAAATAATAAAGAAAAAAGTATTTGTTTTTCAGCGAGCTTTTGAAAAATTCAGCACCGGATTACTATTTATTTTAAGGTATATTGATTTAACCAACATCCAATCTGCCCAAAAATCAGAAATAGAAATACATAAAAATGTATTAAAAGATTTAGAGAAGAAAACCAATGTAATGGCAATAGTTTATTCCATTAACTTTCAATTGCAGGAAACGTTGACAGGATTGCTTGGAATAATCATAATAATTGTTGGAGGAATTGCTGTGGCCAGAGATATGATGACGCTTGGCGAATTTCTTTCATTTTATATGGCTGCTATTTTTCTCAGTAGATATATTACTAATATCACCAGCTCTTTACCTGATATTATTACAGGCAATGAATCTTTAACAACTCTTTATGATTTGGCTACTGAAACAGAAACTCTTCCATATTCCGGTGATAAGAAAATTGAATTTCAAGGAGATTTAGCTATTGAATTGGTTTCTTTTAAATATCAAAAAGAATTACTACTGAAAGAGCTTAGCCTTAATATAAAACCTGGTTCTAAGGTTGCTATTATTGGTCCTAACGGAATTGGGAAAACCACAATAATAAATCTTATTCTTGGTTTTTATAAACCTGAAAAAGGGCAGATTCTTGCTGAAGGAATTCCATATGATGATTTGGATTTATCAAACTTAAGACTTTCTATAGGCGTTGTATCGCAGCATACTCCATTGTTTTCAGGAACAATAAAAGAGAACATTCTTTATGGAAATCCCGAAATAATTGATAAGGATTTAATAGAAGCTTGCTCTATTGCTTCGGTACATGAATTTATTCAAAACCTGCCTGATGATTATGAAACTCAAATTGGGGAAGATGGTGTACAACTTTCAGGTGGAGAACGCCAGCGAATTGCAATTGCCAGGGCTTTAATCCGAAAACCTAAATTGCTTATTCTTGATGAACCAACAAATCACCTTGACAAAGAGCATGTTAAACAGATTATGAATAATATTGACAATCTAAACTATAATCCCGCAATTTTATTAATAAGTCATGATGTTGGTGTTGTAAAGCATGCTGATGAGATTTTCACATTTGAAGACGGGAAATTAATTCTTTTTGATAAAACTGAGTAATCATTCGATATGGACGTTCCAAAAAAAACAGAAGCAGAGCAAATACTTTTCTTTAACCAATGTTTTGAGAAATTTCAATCAGCGGTTTCTTCAACAAAAGAAATTAAGCATTATTTCAATATTGGAGGAATGAAAATTTGCCTTTCATTTGCGGGAGAAACTCTTGTGCCTTATCTCACACCGGCATTAGAACATTTAAGAATTCCTGAAACGAATTCTCCTGATGCGACAATTTGTGTTTGGGAAAGTGAAACCACATCTGTTAAAATGGTTCCTCCTCCCTGTGAAAGAAAGGCTTTTACTGACCGTGGTGATATTTGGGGATTCACAAGTGAGAGAATTAAAACTGCTTTTCATTGGGGAGAATTTTCAGTTAATGTGATGGATTTAAAAACAAATACAGGGATTTATTGGGTCGAAACTGCCAGGAAAATTCCTTATTGGGTTTTTTCATCTCCTTTCCGTACGATATTTCACTGGCTAATGGAAAAAAACGACTGTCAACTCCTACATGCTGCTGCTGTTGGAACAGAAGATGGTGCTGTTTTAATTTCAGGAAAAGGTGGGATGGGAAAATCTTCAACATCAATAATTTGCCTGGAAAATGGTTTTTATTATGTTGGAGATGATTATGTAATTGTTAAAGCTAAACCTGAACCGTTAGTTTACAGCCTTTATTCCACAGCCAAAATAAATACAGAAGATATTGATAAATTCCCTTTTTACAAACCACACATTAAAACTTTCAGGAATTTCAAACAGGAAAAGGCAGTTTTGTTTTTATATCCTGATTTAAAAAACCAAATTAAAAATGAAATGCCTTTAAAGGCTATTTTCACACCTGAAATTCACAAAAGGGAAGAGACTAAAATTTCAGATGTTTCTCATTGGCATTTGAGCAGGGCGATGGCTTTCACAACTATGTCGCAATTGCCTTATGTCGGTGAGCACACACACAAATATATTAATGAACTCTGTGAATCTTTACCCGGTTTTACTCTTGAACTTGGAAGTGATTTTTCTGATATTCCTAAAGTGATTTCAAATTATTTATCAAAACCTGAAGCTTATTTATCAATAAAAACAAAAGCTGAAGCAAGTGAACAAAAACCTTTGGTTAGTGTAATTGTTCCTGTTTATAATGGTGAAGAATTTATTGAAGAGGCTATCGAAAATATACTATCTCAAAATTATCCGGCACTTGAAATTATCATCGTAAATGATGGTTCAACAGATAAATCAGAAGAAATTATCAAAAACCTTCCAATTGATATTCGATACTTTTACCAGGAAAACGATGGTCCTTCTTCTGCAAGAAACAGAGGAATAAGGGATGTGTCGGGTGAATTTATTGCATTTTTAGATGTTGATGATTTGTGGCCCGAGAATAATCTTAATCTACTTGTTGATATTCTGCAAAAAAATCCAGACACTTTAGTTGTTCATGGCTACGCCCAGTTGATGGAGAAAAATCCAACAACAGGGAAATATGAATACACAGGAAATCCAAAAGAGTCATTTCCGGGATATATTGGTGCAGGTTTATATAGAAAAGAAGCATTTAATGAGGTTGGTCTTTTCGATGAATTTATGAAATTTGGTGAAGATGCTGATTGGTTTAAAAGAGCAGATGAATTAAAAATTAACCTTATAAAACTTGAAGAAGTTACATTTTTTGTCCGCAGGCATGAAAAAAATATGACAAAAGGCAAAAGCCTTGTCGAACTCAACGCTTTGAAAGTATTTAAAAAATCACTCGATCGTGTTCGTCAGCCTCAAAAAGAAAGAAAAACAATTCCGAATATTAGTGTAATTATGCCTGTTCATAATGCTGAGCATTATGTTGAAGAAGCTATTAATAGCGTTTTAAGTCAGTCGATTAAGCCAACAGAGCTTATCATTATTAATAATAGCTCCACTGACAATACAGCCAAAGTGGTTGAAAAATTTGGCGATAAAGTCATATTCAAAACTCAGGAAGACAAAGGTGCAGCAGGTGGGCGAAATGCCGGACTTAAACTTGCAACAGGTAGTTTTATTACTTTTATTGATGCAGATGATATTTGGATGCCAGACCATCAGGATGTTTTGTTAAGTGCTTTTGAAGAAGACCCTGATTTGGAAATTGCAATGGGTATGGTTGAACAATTTATTAGTCCAGAGCTTGTTGAAACGACTAAACATGTGATTAACGAAGAAACAAAAATCTTAAAAGGTTACCATCCGGGGGCAATTCTAATTAAAAGAAGCTCGTTCGACAAAATTGGTTTGTTTAACGAAAAGACTGTGATTGGAGAAGTCATTGAATGGTTTTTTAAAGCAAAAGAAGCTGGAATCAAAATGAAAATAATTGATGAAGTGGTTTATAAAAGACGTTTGCATGAAACAAACCTGGGGATAAGAAAAAAGGAACACCAAATCGAAATTGCTTCTGTAATTAAGCAGGCTCTTGAAAGAAAGCGTAAGAATAATTAATTGAAGCGGTCATATAATTATAGTAATGAGTAATAACAAAACCAGAGGAGTTTATTTTGTCGCAAACGATTTGGTTATTGACTTAACAATTGCTTTCCTTAATAGTTTCAGGAAGTTTAATCCAACAATTTCTTTATGCTTAATTCCTTTCAAAGATGATATTGAAGAAATATCTAAACTAAAAGAAAAGTTTAATTTTTCTATTTATTCAGATGCTGAGTTTCTTGATTATTGTGATAATATAAGTTTAAAATTTCATCATAAAATTATTGGTCATTACCGAAAACTTGCTATTTGGCAAGGTCCTTTTGATGAGTTTGTTTATATTGATATTGACACTTTGGTGCTGAAAAACATTGATTTTGTTTTTCCTTTATTATCAGAATACGATTTTATCACATCTTTTTCAAATTTGCCTTCAATCAGGCAATGGGTGTGGAAGGACTCTATTTATAAAATAAACGCACTAAGTGAGGAACAGATTAACTATGGGGCAAATACAGGTTTTATAGTGTCAAAAAAGAATAATATTTCAAAGGATGATATCGAGAAAAGTTTGGCAGGTGCAATGGAATTGTCTTATTATATGGAGTTTTCTTGTATGGAGCAGCCATTTTTAAATTACTTAATCGTTACATCAAACAAAGCACATACAAGCTTGTATAAACTCCTTGATTCAAAAATATATCCTGAAAATTATGTTGAGTTTTGGGCTGGTCGCCACAAAAAGTTTCTGATGAAAAATATGCAAACAGTTCAGGATGAGATTGTGCGAGATATATTTTTAATCCACTGGGCCGGCGTATGGCAAAAGAACGATAAAGATTTCAGGATTTTTAAACTTTTAAAATCTTTTAAAATCAGGAAAACGATATGGTCAACCAGCATTTTCATGCCATACCGCAAACTTTGGAAACACTATCGATATTTGAATTCTTAATATTATCATATTTCAAAAATGGAAAAACAAAATAATATTAAAGACAGTGCATTGAAATTTTCTGAAAAGCACAGGGAATACATCAGGAATTATATACGACAACAAGAGTTAGAAAAATATAAGGGAGACAAAGTGTTTTGCCCAATTTGTCAATCGAAATTTCGAAATTTTGCTCCTTATTATCCCTGGGAAACCGAAGATGATAAAGCTCTTGCTGAAGAAAATGTAAAATGTCCGAATTGCAGCTCACTGGAAAGGCACAGACTTTTGTGGAAATACCTTAATGATAAAACTAATCTTTTCAATTCTCAAAATAAATCATTGCTCGAATTTGCTCCTTATGAGTACTTTTTTGATTTTTTTTCAAATCATAAAAGCATCACTTACTTCCCCTGTGATTTATTGCCTGAAAGCTTAAAGTTTATCGATTATAAAGGAAAAATCTTAAAAGAAGATATTACAAAATTGTCTTTTGAAGATAATTCATTTGATGCTATTTTATGTTCCCATGTTCTTGAGCATATTGTTGATGATAAACTTGCAATGTCAGAACTTTATAGGGTAATGAAAAAAGGAGGCTGGGGAATTTTTCAGGTGCCAATAGATTATGATAGGGAAATCACTTATGAAGATTTTAGCATTGTTTCCCCTGAAGGCAGAGAAAAAGCTTTTGGACAAAAAGACCATTTTCGATGGTATGGAAAAGATTTTAAAGACAGATTGTCAAATGCCGGTTTTATTGTTATTGAAGATTTGTATATTAAAAAGTTTTCATCGGAAGATATTGCCAAATATGGTTTCGACCCTAATGAAATCATTTACTATTGTAAAAAACCATTTTAGGATTGATTTTCCTGAGTTCTGTTTTCCTGAATTCGCAGGCGGTCAACAGCTTTTTTAAAAACTCTGAGTGTGTTCAGTTGAATCAGGTCCTTTCCTTCTGTCATATTATTTCCATGCCTACGAACATGCAAAGTAACTCTGTCAAGCCATTTCATTCTGACTCCAAATTCAGTTGCTCTCATATACCAATCGGAGTCTTCGCCAAAATGAAGAGATGTGTCGAATAATCCTACTTTATCGAATACTTCCTTTCGGTAAAGAGCAGCACCAATAAATGCGGGAAAAGAAAGTCTTGGGTCACCAACATTTTCATATATTCCTGCCAAATCATTCTTTTTCATTATCTGTGCATATCCCCTAACAATATCTACTTCAGTATTCTGTACTAATTCTTCGGACAAGATGTTGATATTATTTTCCGGCCATAAATCGTCTGCATCAAGAAAAGCAATATAATCACCGCTTGCACAGCTGATACCCATATTTCGGGCAATTGATGGACCTTCATTGTTTTTGTAGAAATATTTTAAGTCTGTCTCTATGCTTTTCACCACAGCTTCAGTATTATCTGTAGAACCATCATTTATAACAATAATTTCCAATGCAGGATAATTCTGCTCCAATACATTAGTTATTGCTTCTGAAATAAATTCTTCTCCATTGTAAACAGGTATTATAATGCTAATCAAAGGATTATTTGAAATATTTTTAGTCACAAGTCAGATTTTTATTTATTCATCACTTCGTTTAATACCACTTGGATGTGCATATTTTTCCTGCATTTGCTGATAGCTTTGCAAAATTGGTTTTTTAAAAGCCGGTAATACATTGTCATTAAAATCTAAATGTATTTTTAATCCGGATTTTAATTGCTTTTCATCAACAATGCTTAGAAGCTTTGCATTAATAAGTTCATCTATAAAAACAAGTACTATTTTTTTTACTAATTCAATTTTAACACTGTTTTTGTAAAGCTTGAAAATATATTCGATAATTTTTTCTGAATCGCCTGATTTAATAATAAGTCCCCAAATTAAAACTCCCAGACCATCAATTGTATAATAATTCCCATTGGTAAGATTGAGTAAAACTATTTCACCATCGATAAGTTCAAAAATTACATCTTTTTCATTAAGCCGGATAAAAGTATTCTTCATTATATTAAATTTTAAATCCGCAAACACTTACACAACAAGCTAATAGTCACGGGGTGACTCATTCATTTCAAAAACATATAAATCTCTCATCTTTAAATAGTCACCCCGTGACTTGCAGATTTATAGTTAAATAAAAAAATAAAGATATTCCTTTTTTCTTTGAGGCAATATATAAAATATTATGTTTGCTAAGGTTTTTAATCACAAAAACTTAAATTCTAATAAATATTTATTATGGGGTCATACACCTATCCAGACAAAAAGGACAAAATGATAATTCAATTTATCAAAGAAAAAGATGAAAATTACTGGGTTGAAAGTGAAAACATCATCCTTAACATTATTAAAAGTTATTTTGATAAATTTCTGCCCAAGAGAAACAGAAAAATGTTGGATGCAGGATGTGGCAGCGGAAGACTATTACCATTTTTTGAGTCTTATTTTGACGAGATTGATGGTGTTGAACCTGACAAACAACGTTACAAAGAAGCTAATAAATTCATTAAATCATTAAATTTAAAAGAGAAAATCCGACTCCATAACATTCCTATTCAAGAATACCAAATAAAGCCGGATACAACTTATGATTTTATATTATGCAGTCATATAATTCAGCATATACACAGTTATTCAGTGAAAGCATGTCTTTCCGCTTTATCGGGATTGTTGAATAAGAATGGCTTGCTCGCAATTACTACAAATCATTCTACAAGACCCTCAAATTATTTTATGAAGAGTTATCTGAAAAATGGTGTGACAACTAGTGAGGAAGTTAATGAGGAAGAGTTTAACTTATTGGTAAGCGGAGATGGAATATTGCCTGTACAGTTTTTCAATTATGATATTTTAGCAGAATTTCTCAATTTAATCGGTTTAGAAATAATCGATTACAAAGTTTTCCATATTGATGATACGGATAGGGAAAAAGTAAAAACCAAAAATCATGATGCTTATTTCAATGCTTCAAAAGCAAGAAAGGAAAAATATGGAAGAGATATGATGATTTTGGTGAGGAAAAAATAGGATTTTTATTTCTATATGAAAATACTATCTACGCAGATTCAGTAGCTTTCTAAGTTTTATTAAATTCAGTTCCAACCAATAAGAAACAAAATAATAAAAATTTAAGAATTTATCTTTCCTTGTTTTTTGGATATTATCAATTTTCTCAGAATTATCAAAATTTCCATAATATTTCCGAACTATCTGGGCTGTTTCTTTGTTAATAATCGAAAAATCAGTGTTTTCAAGATTATGAAAAGAAGGAGGATTTTTCATTTCTTCCTCCCATAAAAATATTCCATCAATCCAATCAACATTGTTTAATGCCTGAAACATTGCTTCATAGCAATTTGTCTGTAGCTGCTGATTAAATTTATCTTTTGTTGTTTTACTGGCTTGTCCACTATGGTATGCGGGCACACGATGTGAATAATCAATACTTCTATAACCTATTTCTCCGATTAAAACCTTTTTTTCTGTGTTAAGATTATTTTTCCAGTTTTCTAATCTTGGTATCCATTTATTTTTCCAGTCGCTAATAATAGAGCCAAAATCAGGAGTTGCCTGATGAATATTTCCAACTCCATAAAAAGCCGACATGCTGATATAATCAAATAATTCCCAAAATTCCGAACCTATGGCTTCAACATTTATCGGTTGGTTATTGCCCAAAAAGAATTCGTTTTGGCCCAAAATTTCTGCTTTATCAGCGAGATATGTCAGCTTTCCTTTAAAAGCCATATTATCGTAATTTCTTATAAAACTCACTAAATCTGACCAATATTTATAATATTCCGGTCTGGTCAACGATATGAATTCTGTTCCTACAGTAAATAATTCAACATTATACTTTATTGAAACTTTCAGGAAATGTTCTATAAACAATTGATAGCTTTCGAACCATTGTGAAACATCTTTAGGGACAATTTTAGCTCTCCATCCATATTTATCAGGAAAAGTATCAACATGTGCATTAAGATTTACTTTCAAACCTTGCTTATGGATATATTGAATCGCTTTTATTAAAAGGAGGTCGTCAACTGATTTTTGTTGATGTTTATAAATTTCGGTTGAATAATAATTATCCTGATACCATGTGATTACTATTTCTATAGAATTGACTCCGCATTTTTTTAAATAGTCAATAGTTTTATAGAAATATAAGCTATTAAAAGCGTTAGAATAATAGCCCGATACTGCTACTCCTTTATATTCCCAATTATTGACAGATGAAATCATCGGTTAAATTAAATATTTTAATGTATCTATTAAGTCAAAATATTAATCCATTGCTTTGGCTTAATAAATTTGAACGACTTAACTATTGTGAAAAATCTAAGTCATAAACTGCTAAGCCCAAGGATTTACTTACCACTTTATCCAAGGAGCATTATTTTCTAAAATTAAATTATCAAATTCAATACTATCTTTTTTTGTATTTAAACACTTCCAAAATCCACCATGTTTGTAAGCCTTTATTTCACCCATTTTAGTCAACTTTTGAAATATCTCATCTTCTAATTCTTCATTATCAGTAAAATAGTCAAATATTTTTTTAGAAAAACAGAAGAAACCACCATTTATCCAATAACCTTCTATCCTTGGTTTTTCTCTAAAACATTTAACATCATCATCTCCACCAATCTCCACAACTCCAAAATTTGACTCTAAAGGCATGGCTGTTAATGTAGCAACCTTACCGTGCTTTTTATGAAATTCAAAAATACTTTTTGGGTCAACATCAGAAAGATCATCACCATAAGCAACAAAAAAACAATCACTATCAATAAGGTATTCGGCTTTTTTTATTCTTTGAGCTTTTTTTGTTTCAAGACCTGTATTAAGAAAATCAATATTCCAATTGGGTTCGGGATGAGAAGAAAAGTAGTCTTTAATCATTTGTCCTTTATAACCCAAAAGAATAACAAAATCCTTGAATCCACTATTAGCATAAATGCTCATAATATGCCAAATAATTGGTTTTCCTCCAATTTCCATCAATGGTTTTGGTTTATCTTCAACACTCAAACGAGAACCTTTTCCTCCAGCTAATATCAGAACCTTCATAATTTTAATTTATATGTCACTTTTTAATATCCACAAACGAGTGTATTCTTCAATTTGATTATTACACATTTCAAGCACATTGGTTTTTTTGTAATTTTTATACCAATCTATAGTAAAACCAACGGTTTTCTGAAAATTAAGAACTGGATTCCAACTCAATATTTTCTTGGCTTTGTTAATATCAAGAATCAATAAATTAGCTTCGTGCAATGCTTGTTTTTCAGATGTGTCATTCCATTTTCCTGAACCATAATTTTCAATAAGTTTTTCTACTAATATTTTTACCGGAATAGTTGTTTCAATATTAGGTCCAAAGTTCCACGCATCTCCATATTTAACAGGATTATCCATCATTTTAGCTCCAAGTAAAAGATATGCTCCGAGTGGTTCTAATACATGCTGCCATGGCCGAACTGAATTAGGATTTCGAACATTAATTATTTTATCGTTTTCAATTGCCCTTATACAATCAGGAATAATACGATTTTCTGCCCAATCTCCTCCTCCTATTACGTTACCTGCACGAACTGAAGCAATTGATTTTTTGTGTTTTTCATACAATTTGGGATTAAAGAATGAATTTCTATATGAAGCAATTATTAATTCAGCTGCTCCTTTGCTCGAACTGTATGGGTCATATCCTCCTAATCTATCTTCTTCCCTGTAAGGTATTAAGTGCTCTTTATTATCATAAACTTTATCGGTAGTAATGAAAATAGCAGTATGAATAGAATTGCTCAATCTTATAGCTTCAAGCACATTAGCTGTTCCCATAGTGTTTGTTTCATAAGTTTTTATGGGATTTTTATAAGCATCAATTACTAAAGCCTGTGCTGCAAGATGAAAAATTATTTCAGGCTTTTCTTCTTCAAATACATTTATTAATTTTTCTCTATTTCGAATATCGTCTCTTATACTTTTAATTTTTGAGGAAATCCCGGATAACATATAATTACCTGAGGGATTAGCCGTGTCTAATCCATATCCAATTACTTCCGCTCCAAGTTTATGCAACCATATTGTAAGCCACGAACCTTTAAAACCGGTATGTCCGGTAATAAGCACTTTCTTGCCTTTATAATATGCTAACAATTCGTCTATTGATTTCATGATTTAAATTTCTAATTTGAAGTAATTATTCTGTATTTTATCACATTGCCAATTTCTTCGATTTTTTCCAAATCATAGTGTTCTTCGACATATTGTTTCACATTATTTTGACAAACAATTACTAAATCACCTGATTGCAGGTTTTTCCAATTTTTAAAAGAAATATCTACTCCTCTATCATTTAAAATATTCATATAAAACCTAAGGTTTGCATAATGTCCATCGTAAAGAATAAAATAATCATCAACATCATATTTGCCTTTTACAGCATCTTGCAAGAAATACCCAATTTCATAAAACTCTTGTGCCCAAGCATATTCCTTAGGTTTGTAAGTATAATTCATTACATTTTTATAAGGTATTATTGTAATAATAAATAAAAATATAAAAGGTAATATGTTTATTTTTAGAGTTTTATTAATCAACTCCCAATTCTTTAAAAGATTAAAAATGTAGTAAATAAATACAGCTATTAAAATTGCAATAAATGGATACATGGGTGCATCATAATGTCGCAATTTGGTTTGAGCTGTTGAAATAATCAAGAAAAAAGACAGAATCACTAAAGAGGAAAATAAAGTAATTCGCTTAATTTTCGAATCTTTATTTACCAATCCCACAATTAAGCCACATGGAATTAGTAAATACCATACAGGATATAATTGGAAATTAATAATATTGCTGAAATAATACCAAAATCCTTGTTTTGGACCTTCAAGTATATTCAGATATCTTCCACCAAGTTCATTATTATATACACTTCTAAGATAGCCGGGATTTTGAAATTGCCTTAATAAATAATAGCCCAAGGTAAGTATAGCAAAAATCATAATACCAAAATAGAAGTGCTTATTTTTTAAAGTTGGCCAAAATTGTTTTTGTATTAAACTATAAATCAGTAATGCCGGCATAAAAAGCAATCCGGCAACACTTTTAGTTAGAACAGCTAATGCCGTGATTACAAAAAACAAATAGAGAAATTTATTCTTTTTAGTTTCAATAAATGCAAAAAATAACAAAGCGCTCAAAGTAGTAAACTGTATTAATAAAGCTTCATAATCTCCTGTTCGGGTAACATGTTCGCAAACATATCCATAGGATGTAATCAGTACAATAACGGCAATAAATCCAAACCAAAAATCTTTTAGATATTTTAGTGAGAACATTAATAAAGCAATACAAGTAAATAATGTGGCAAAGGCCGCAGGCAATCTAACTGATAATTCATTTACTCCGATAAATTTCATTGATAACACCTGAAGCCAAATCATTAAAGGTGGTCTTGTGTTAAACATATCAGGAATTCCTTTATAATGTGTAACAATAAAATCACCGTTTTTCAGCATTTCATAGGCATTATTTGCCAATCGGGATTCGTCGAACAATCTAATTGGGAAAGTATTTAAAAAACCAAAAATGGGTATGTAAATTAATGCAGCTAAACATAAATACTTAAAGTAAGTGATTGTAACATGCTTCATTATTTTTGCAGCTTATTCGTTATAAGTGGTGTCTTTTTTATTCTCTTCCAATTTCTTTTCAATTTCATCAATAGTAAAATCAAGCTTCTTGTCAACTTTATCTTCTTGTTTGCATTTATTAAAAGTTTCTAATGCTTTTTCTAAATCACCTTTTCTGTAATAAGCCACCCCAAGATTTAATAATGCATCTCTATAATATGGGAAAATCTCTATTGCTCTATTAAATAATTCTATCGATTTTTCATGATTACCAAGGGTTCCATATAATACACCAAAATCAACAAGAACATATTCTGTGTAAGGATTTTGTTCAACTGCCTTTTCAAAGTCGGCTAATGCCAAATCATTTTTGCCAAGTTTCATATAAGACTTCCCTCTATACCAAAGTATTGGGCAATTTCTGGGGTCTAAAGGTGCTAAAGGGGAATATCCTTTATCAACCAAATCTATGGCCATATCCCAATATTCGCCTTGAATTGCCAGATTAGCATAATTGGTGCTTTTCTCTGATTTTATACAAATGTTACCATAGATAATTGAAGCAAACAACAAAAGAAGCGAAATCGACAAAAACAATTGCTTTGATATTTTCTTTGTTTTACTTTTTAATGGGAAGCTTATATGATAAACCCAAATTATTCCTGCTGCAAAAAACATAAAAATAACCTGATGTTCAATTCTTTCAAATGGAAAAGAAAATAATGAATCCGTACAATAACCTCCAATACCTCCCAACAAAATAATTGCAAGAATTTTTAATTCGGGATTGTCTGATTTTATCAATATTTTCAATGTGTAAAATACTAATAAAACCAAAAAAACTAAATATGAAATTAAGCCCAGAAATCCTTTTTCTGCAGTAATCCAAACAAAATCATTATGTGGTCGTCTCCAAAGATGGTGGTAATCTTTTAGATATTCTGAATCAAAATATGATGGAATTAGAATTTTCCAATTTCCTGCCCCAACACCAAGAATAGGATTTTCTTTAATCATTTTAGTTGTATAAGCCCAAACAATTATTCTTTGGTTGCTGTTTTCGCTTTTGGTATCAAAAATTGAGGCAGCACGTTTGTCAAGACTCGCTATATCTGCAGATTTATTAGAGTTTTCAGTTGTTGTTTTTTGTAGAGCCTTTTTATGTGAATTGTATATATTATTATTTGAATAACTTGTTAATAACCAAGATATAGCAACAGCAATTAAAAAAGTACAAATAAAAATAATTATACCTTTAAGATAATCTGATTTTGTTTGAGAAGTAAAAATCCCTTTCCTGAACAGCAAAATTAAAACTGAGAAAATAATAAGAAAAACAATTACCGAAAGCCATACCGAACGGGTTTGAAGTAAAATGATAATAACGAAATCGAAAAACAAAATTATTGCATAAAGAAACCTATTCGCATTATTCACCCTGATTAGTTCATAAAACACAAAAGGTATTAACATGAAGAAAAATGCTGAAAAAACATTTTTATGAGAATAGATTCCCGTTACTTTATAAAGAGAATCAAGGTCTGAGTGCCTAAAAACATGAGTAAAATACTGATAAAATCCGATAGCAATCAAAACAACAGCCAAAACAGTTGCAACTACCGTGAAAGCTTTTATGTTTTTTGTATTTATAAGAATGCTGCATGTTAAAATTAAAAAGAAAAGCGATAAAACTCTTGTCAAAATATCAAATAAACCCTCTGCCGGGGTTATTGCTTTGGTTAGGGAAATAATTGAAATTAATATAAAGGCAATCCACGCTAGGACAGGACTCCGTTGGAGAAGCGATACTTCTATGATTTTATACTTTTTTATAAATCCAAAAAAAAGATAAAAAACAAACAACGAAATTGCCAGTGCAAAAAACCTGGGACTTAAAGAAATATCAATTACTTTTTGGTAATAAACCAAGGAGATAACAAAAATGAAAATTATAGCATAAATCCATACAATTCCATCAGGAAGGTTTTTTCTGACCAACTTTGAATCATGTTTTCTTTTGTTTGTTTTTTTTGTAGCCATTAATTTAATATTTTCGTCTAAGTTTATAGCGTGGATTTGAATCCACTAAATTAACAAAAAATCTATATTGCATTCATTCGATGAGTAAAATTGAACTTAGTATTTTAATGCTTGCCTTTAATAGCGAAAATTATATTAAAGAAGCTATTCAAAGCATATTGAATCAATCTTTTGTTGATTTCGAATTAATTGTAATAAATGATGGTTCTACTGACAATACTGCAAAAATTATCAACTCATTTGATGATAATCGAATCTTATATGTTATAAATTCCGAAAATAAAGGAATTGTTTATTCCAGGGAAAAGGCTTTAAAAATGGCAAAAGGAGTTTTTGTCTCTTTTTTTGATTCAGATGATTTGGCTCATCCTCAAAAATATCAAAAACAGATAGAATTTCTTAAGCAAAACCCAAAATATGGATTCGTTGGCACTTCAGTAATTTTAATTGATAAAAACGACCATGAAATTGAACGTTGGAAAATAAATGCTTCATACAAAAAAATACTCCCACGGATGATTTTTCATAATTATTTTGTTAATTCATCTGTGGTTTTTCGCAAAGACTTAGTTAAGGATTTCAGTTTTCCTGAAAAACATGATATAGTAGAAGATTATGCATTATGGTGGTGGTTAATCAGAAAAACTCCTGCCATAAACATTCCGGAATACCTGACTTACTATCGAATTCATGAAAACAGTATAATACATAAAAACACAGAAAAGAAAAACGATTACGAAAACAAAATATATAAAATCATTTTAAGAGATATCGGAATTGAACCGAGCGAAGAAAATCTGAAAATTCATATTTCACTTAAAGACAAATGTTTGATAAGTTCATTTTCGCTGCAAAGAAAAAACAGGGAGTGGTTGTTAATTATTGCAGAAAATGTAAGAAAGCTTTCCGATTTTAATTCATTTTCAACAATTAACTTTATATTTAATCGATGGATAAAAGTTTGTTATAAATCACGAACTAATATTTTTCTATTATTAAACGGGCTTTTTAATTTTGGTTTTTATATTAAACTATTTACTTATTATATCAGATGGAATCGCAAAATTTAGATGTTGCCATAGTTGCCGCCAATTACAATAATGGGCTTTTTTTAGAAGAGTTTATTAACAGTATTTTAAACTCATCGAAACTTCCCAAACAACTTATTATTGTTGATGATGGTTCAACTGATAATAGTAAAAGTATTTTAGATAAATTTAAGGATTTACCTTTTGCCAATTTCATCTATTTTGAAAAGAATAAAGGATTTGCTAACGCATTAAATGCAGGTATAGAAATAGCAACAGCAAAATATATAATGCGAGCCGATCCCGATGATATTTTTCATAAAAATAGAATTGAAAAACAATTTGAATTTCTTGAGAATAATCCACAAATTACTGGTGTTGGTTGCAATGTTTCATATTTCTTATCAGGAACAAATAAAAAACTCAATAATTCTAATTTTCCAATTGATAGTTTGAATATTGATAAAGCCTATCGCAAAGGGGAACATGGAATGCAACATCCTTCAATTCTGATTAGAACAGAGGTTTTTAAAAAATTTAAATACATACAGGAAAATGTTCCGGCAGAGGATTATGATATTTTTGCCAGAATGGTCGCTGATGGTTATAAATTTCAAAACTTAGCTCAGCCGCTTTATAGCATGAGAATACATGATGCCAGTGCTTCAAGCAATATTAGATTCAACACTATTAAAAAAACTTTTGAATTACGTGATAAAATATTCAAAACTAAAACATCAGTTCTTAAAATAAAATTATACTACCTTCATATTCTGAATTACAGACGATTTCTATTAGAAAACAATGGTTTAAAAAGAATAGTATTTTTGCTATTTGCAATAGTTTTACTTCCTAAAAAACTTTTAAAAAGAATTTAAAATGCACATAGC
>JAIPBB010000071.1 GCA_021739805.1 Saprospiraceae bacterium
TTGTACTTTTGTTTTGTAGCATATCCTTTTGTTTATGTTTGGCAAAACAAAATTACTGAATATCAGTAATATAACAAAATAAATATGCTACTTTTTTGTTGATTTTCAATACTTTAATGAACTTGCGAAAGTTGAGTTAAATTAAAAACAAAAAACATGAACTTAATAGAAAAAATCCTCGCTAACCATAGCGATAACGATATAGTAAAACCCGGTGAAATAATCGATGTAGAAATCGATGCCCGTGCAGCCAGAGATTTTGGTGGAGCCAATGTTGTAAAAAACCTTTTAGATAATGGTTTAACGATTAATGACAATTCAAAAACCTTTTTCACTTTCGACTGTAATCCCGGTGGTTCCGACCAAAAATATGCTGCAAACCAACATTTCTGCAGACGCTATGCAAGAGAAAATGACATCAAAGTTTATGATGTTAATCTTGGAATAGGAACTCATCTTGCAATTGATGTCGGATTAATACTTCCCGGTGGAACATTTGTTTCAACTGATTCACATGCTAACATTATGGGAGCTATTGGTGCATTCGGACAAGGAATGGGCGACCAGGATATAGCTGCTGTTTGGGCAAAAGGTAAAGCCTGGTTTAAAGTTCCTAAATCAGTGAAAATTACATTCACAGGGAAAAAGCCTGCGAATGTTTCGGCTAAGGATATTGTTTTGAATTTGCTTTCAATTTATGGAGCAAACAAACTTCTGGGTTGTTCAGTTGAAATGTATGGTGAAGCTGTTGAAGAACTCACTCTTGACCAAAGAATCACAATTTCTTCAATGGGAACAGAAATGGGAGCGATAATTATTCTATTCACTCCAAATGAAGCCATAATTAAGACTTTGGAAGAAAGAACAGGAAAAAAGATAGAACTTATTCAGGCTGACGAAAACGCTACTTATAGCAACGAATTTACTGTTGATATTTCAGCTTTTGTTCCAATGGTTGCAAATCCCGGACATCCACATGATGATATTGCAATTGAAAAAGTTAGGAATACAAAAATTGATTCTGCTTTTATAGGTAGTTGTACGAATGGCAGAATGGAAGATTTAAGAATTGCTGCTGAAATACTTAAAGACAGAAAAGTAGCTCCCGGAGTTGTACTTAAAATTGTTCCTGCCACTGACGAAATCTGGAAACAAGCCCTTGACGAAGGTTTAATTAATATTTTCAAAGCTGCAGGTGCTTTGGTTTCTAATGCAGGTTGTGCAGGTTGTGCAGCAGGACAGGTAGGGCAGAACGGACCAAATGAAATCACCTTAAGTACAGGAAACAGAAATTTCTCCGGCAAACAAGGTAAAGGCTCAGTTTATTTAGCTTCTCCTGCTACAGTTGCTGCTTCTGCAGTTGCCGGTTTTATTACAACTCCTGATGAAGTACCTGAAATTCCTGCTGAATTTATCAAAACAGGTGAAAACCTTGGGAATGTAGTTGCTAAAGTAAAATCTGATAATATTCCAACTGTTTTTGAAGGCAGAGTTTGGGTTATCGAAGAAGATGATATTGATACAGATATGATTTTCCATAATCGTTATCTGACCATAACTGACATAAACGAAATGGGACAATATACCTTTGATAATCTAAAAGGTTATGAAGATTTTGCTAAGAAAGCCCAAAAAGGAGATATAGTACTTACAAACAAAAATTTTGGTGCCGGAAGCTCACGCCAGCAGGCAGTTGATTGTTTTAAAGCATTAGGAATTCCTTGTATAATTGCCGAATCATACGGTGCAATTTACGAAAGAAATGCCATAAATGCCGCTATGCCAATTCTTAGCTATGAGCCTGAAAATCTTGATTCTCTTGAATTAAAAACCGGAGATAAAATAAAAGTTGATTTAGTAAATGCCGAAATCACTAATCTTGAAAATAACAAAACAGCTAATCTAAATCCATTTTCAAATGTACAGATGGAGATTTATCTGAATGGTGGGTTGTTGGGGTAATTTATCAATGCGTTAATGCTATAATAAGGAAGCTAAGTCTTTTTATTATAGCATTTTTCATTTCATCATTCTCTCATTTTAGCATTTTATCATTGTATTCAATGAAATTCTTATTATATTTGTGTATTAATTTTTTTTAAAACAACTAACAAAATATTCACATGAAAATAAAACTACTATTTATCATTTCCTTAATTGGGATACTTATAAGTAATGTTAAAGCACAGGATTATGGCCTTGATTGGGCGAAATCTTTTGGTGCAACTAATTCATATAACAGCGTTGGACTATCAATCACGACTGATAAAGCAGGGAATGTCTATTCAACAGGAGTTTATGAAGGTACTGTAGATTTCGATCCAGGAGTTGGTGTTACAAATTTAACTACTAATGGGGATGGTGATATTTTTATCCAAAAACTTGATTCTTTGGGTAATTTATTATGGGTGAAATCCATAGGTGGATCCAATGGTGATCGTAGCTGCAAAATCATATCTGATTCATTAAGTAATATATATATAGTTGGATATTTTCAAAATACTGTTGATTTTGATCCTGGAAGTGGTATAAATAACTTGAGTAGTAATGGTGGTACTGATTTTTTTATACTAAAACTTGATGGATTTGGGGATTTGGTTTGGGCAAAATCTATAGGTGGAATAGGCAATGAAGTCGCAAACTCCATAACTATTGATTTAGTTGGTAATGTTTATTTAACCGGACATTTTTCAAATACTGTAGATTTTGATCCGGGAAGTGGAGTTTCTTACTTTACTTCAAATGGTAATTTTGATATTTTTGTTCAAAAACTAGATCCATCTGGAAATCTAATTTGGACAAAATCCATGGGAGGAAGTGATGTCGATTTTGGTTATTCTATTGTTACGGATAGGGTAGGCTGTGTGTACTTAACTGGATGCTTTACTGAAACAGTAGATTTTGATCCTGGAAACGGAATTTCTAATTTTGTTTCTAATGGAGGAAGAGATATCTTTGTGCAAAAATTTGATAGTCTTGGTAATTTCCTTTGGGCTAAAGCAATAGGTGGTCCTGAATGGGAATATGGGATGTCGATAATCACAGGCTATGAAGTTGGTGATTTATATATTACTGGCTGTTTTTCTGATACAGTAGATTTTGACCCAGGAAACAGCATTTATAATTTAAGCTCCTCAGGATATTACGATATTTTTATTCAAAAACTTGATTCTTCGGGTAATTTTATATGGGCAAAAGCAATTGGAGGAACTAGTTGGGATGCTGGTTGTGCAATCACATCAGATTTAATAGGAAATATTTATATTATCGGTCATTTTTCAGACACAGTCGATTTTGACACTGGAAGTGGGTCTGCAAAATTAATATCTAATGGATTACAGGATATTTTTGTGGAAAAGCTTGATGCTTCAGGTAATTTTATTTGGGTAAAAGGAATAGGTGGACCCGGAGGTCATGATTATGGTAACTATTTAACCATCAATAATGCTAATGACATCTATATAACTGGAAGTTTTCAAAATACCGTTGATTTTGACCCCAATATTGGTATTAATAATTTAACTGCTATTGGATTTCGTGATATTTATGTTGCAAAATTGAAAGTAATACAGACATCAATTACAGAAATTAATAATAGTAAATTAACTATTTACCCAAATCCTACATCAGGGAAAGTAAATCTTGAACTTGGCTCAAAATACAAAGATATTCAGCTTATTCTTCGAAACTCAGAAGGAAAACTATTAAAGCAAGAAGAATTCAAAAACAAACAAAACATTAGTTTGGAGATTGAAGGAAGTAAAGGAATTTATCTTTTGGAAGTTATTTCAGAAGATGGGGAGAGGGCTGTTATTAGAATTATAAAACAATAAAAAATATTCACATGAAGAGAAAACTACTTTTTATTATTATCCTAATAGCTCTTTTTTCATGTAATGCAATTGCTCAAAGTATAAAACTTGATTGGGCAAAATCAATTGGGGGTACTTATTCTGAAAAGGGAGAGTCTATTACAACGGATATTTATGGTAATGTGTATGTTACAGGTTATTTTTATTTAACAGTGGATTTTGATCCGGGTGTTGGAGTAGCTAATTTAACATCTAATGGTAATAAGGATATATTTGTGCAAAAACTAGATTCTTTAGGTAATTTTCTTTGGGCCAAATCAATGGGAGGAGTTAGTCATGATTACGGTACAGCTATCATAACTGATTCAAATTTCATATATACAATCGGAACATTCTATGATACAGTCGATTTTAACCCAGGCTCTGGAATTACGAACTTAATATCTAACTCTGGAAATGACATTTTTATACAAAAGCTAGATTACTATGGTAATCTTATATGGGTGAAATCCGTTGAAGGTAGTGGCTCCAAAGGCTGTAAATCAGCTATTACTGATATGCTAGGTAATTTATATATAACAGGTAATTTTGGATACACTGCAGATTTTAATCCAGATAGCGGAGTAACCAACTTAAATTCTAATGGAGAGTTTGATGCATTTGTAGTTAAACTTCGGCAATGTACAACTATTTCAAGTAGTTCTATATTTGAAACTGCTTGTTTTCAATATATATGGCCTATAAATAATCAAACATATACTGAGAGTGGAATTTATGCAACCACCAAATTAAATTCAGTTAGCTGCGATTCTATAATTACTCTTAACTTAACTATCAATACAGTTGATAATTCAGTCACACAAAACGGAACAACACTCACAGCAAACGAAACCGGAGCAACATACCAATGGTTAGATTGCAATAGTTCTTATGCAATAATAAGCGGAGCAACCAATCAAAGCTATACAGCGACAGCAAATGGAAATTATGCTGTAGAAATCACAAAAAATGGCTGTGTGGATACTTCAATTTGTTATGCAATTACAAATATTGGAATAATTGAAAATTCTTTTGGAGATGAATTTAAGTTTTATCCAAATCCAACAGAAGGAAAAGTTAATCTTGAGCTTGGTGCAAAATTTAAAAATACCCACCTTATTCTTAGAAATTCAGAAGGAAAACTAATAAAGCATGAAGAATTCAAAAATAAACAAAACATTAGTTTAGAGATTAAAGGAAGCAAAGGGATTTATCTTTTGGAAGTTGTTTCCGGTGAAGGGGAGAGAGCGGTTATTAAGGTTTTTAAACGATAAAAAATATTCTTATATGAAAATAAAATTACTAGTACTATCAATATTAATAGGGTTACTAATAACCAATTCTAAGGCACAAAATCCATCTTTTGGTTGGGCGAAATCATTTGGGGGTTTTGGTGCAGATATAGGCAACTCAATAACAATGGATGCGATGAATAATGTTTATATAGCCGGGTTCTTTCAGGACACTGTGGATTTTAATCCTGGAATCGGGGTTATGAATTTAATTTCCAATGGCATGAATGATATTTTTGTGCAAAAACTTGATGCGTTTGGAAATTTACTTTGGGTTAAATCTTTTGGAGGTAGTGAGGATGATATAGGCTGGTCTATAACCACAGATGTAAATGGAAATGTGTTTGTTACAGGAATTTATCGGAATACAGTAGATTTCGATCCTGGACCAGGGATTTTCAATTTGAGCGGTACAGTTGGTTATATTACCATGTTTGTATTAATGCTTGACAGTTCAGGTAATTTTGTTTGGGCAAAATCAATGGGTGGTGGTAATAGTTCCACAAATGGATTTTCAATCATCTCAGATAAAATGAGTAATATTTATGTAACTGGCTGTTTTTATAACACAACTGATTTTAATCCAGGTATCGGTATTACAAACTTAAGTTCTAATGGATATGCTGACATCTTTGTTATAAAACTAGATGTTTTAGGTAATTTTAAATGGGCGAAATCCATGGGGGGGATAGGTTATGATTATGGTTATTCTATTGCAACTGATACATTAGGAAATATTTGTTTAACTGGTTGTTTTCAAAACACAGTAGATTTTGATCCAAACATTGGCGTTGTTAATGCTGCCTCACACGGCAACTCTGATTTTTTTATAGAGAAATTAGATTCTTCAGGTAATTTAATTTGGGTTAAAACTATTGGCGGTAATGGTGGCGATATTGGAGCCGACATTATAACTGATAGTAATAATAATATATATATAACAGGAAGTTATATGGATACTGTAGATTTCGATCCTGGCATTGGAATTTTAAATCTAAGCGCAAATGGGAGTTCTGACATTTATATGCTGAAATTGAATTCTTTAGGAAATCTTCAATGGGCCAAAACAATAGGAGGATTGGGCGGGGAAGCCGCTAAATCTATCACTTTAGATTACTTGGGTAATATTTATATAACAGGAACCTTTTGGGGTAATTCAGTTTTTGACCCCGATAGTGCGAATGCAACAGTAATTACTAACGGAGTGAATGATATTTTTTTGTTGAAGCTTAATAATATTGGTAATTTTTGTTGGGTTAAATCATTTGGTAGTTCTTGGATAGATCGCGGAAATTCAATTACTGCAGATTCTAATGGAAATGTTTATCTAACCGGTGAATTTTTTAATACGATTGATTTTAATCCTGATAGCGGGGTTGTTAACTTAAGCTCTAATGGGAATGTTGATTATTTTGTTTTAAAATATTGTCAATGTGATATTGATGTTTCTTTGATAAATAATGGTATTACGATTACAGCAAACGAAACTGGAGCAACCTACCAATGGCTGGATTGTAATAGTTCCTATGCAATAATAAGCGGAGCAACCAATCAAAGCTATACAGCAACTACTAATGGAAATTATGCAGTTGAAATAACCAAAAATGGCTGTGTTGATACATCAATTTGTTATTCAATTACAAATATTGGAATAATTGAAAATTCTTTTGGAGATGAATTTAAGTTTTATCCAAATCCAACAGAAGGAAAAGTAAATCTTGAATTTGGCTCAAAATATAAAGAAGTTCAGCTTATTCTAAGAAATTCAGAAGGAAAACTAATAAAACAGGAAGAATTCAAAAACAAACAAAAAATTAGTTTGGAGATTGAAGGAAGTAAAGGTATTTATCTTTTGGAAGTTATTTCAGGGGAAGGGGAGAGAGCTGTTATTAGGGTTGTAAAGCAGTAGTGTCAATGCGATAATGCGATAATGCGATAATGCTGTAATGCGATAATGTTGGAGTTCTGCCATTTTAAGATTGTTCAATTGCTTATTTGTTAAATTGTCTACCGCACTTAGCTTTTTTTAATCTTATATGTCCTAATATGCCTTACGACCGAAGGAAGTCCGTATGGATATGGTTCATTTTTTTGGTTGTTAAATTATTTCATCATTTTATCATTTCATCATTACATCATTATCGAATTATCGCATTACATCATTACACCATTCTCTCATTCAATCACTTAAGCATTCTTCCATTTTCGCATTGAATAAAAGCCTATCTTTGCCGTCTCATAAATATCTTTCCAAGATTATTTCCCAAAGATTTTATTACAGAAAGAATAAATAAACAAAAATGCAATTTAAAGAATTAGAGATTATTGAGCCAATATTAAAGGCTCTCAAAGAAGAAAATTACACAGAACCCACATCTATACAAGAAAGATCAATTCCACTTATACTTAAAAGAAATGACGTATTAGGTTCAGCTCAAACAGGAACCGGAAAAACGGCTGCTTTTGCTATTCCAATACTTCAGCACCTTTTTAATGAAGGTAATCATAGAAATAATGGCTCACGTAGAATTAAATCCCTTATCGTTACTCCAACACGTGAATTGGCTATTCAAATTGGAGAAAGTTTCTCTGTTTACGGAAAATATACAGGAATTAAAAATACAGTTATTTACGGTGGTGTAAACCAACATACACAAACTAATGCACTTCGAAAAGGTGTCGATGTTCTCGTTGCAACACCCGGACGACTTTTAGATTTGATGGATCAAGGTTTTGTTAAATTAAAGGATGTTGAATACTTTGTGCTTGATGAAGCTGACAGAATGCTCGATATGGGCTTTATTCACGACATCAGAAAGATTATTGAAAGGCTACCGGCTAAACGACAGTCCTTGTTTTTTTCAGCTACTATGCCAGATAATATTGTTGAGCTTTCAAGAAAGATTTTAACTAATCCAAAGAAAGTTGACGTTAGCCCGATTTCATCCGCTGCCGGAACATTGAAGCAATACCTTTATTACACAAACAGAACGGATAAGAAAGATTTGCTTCTTCATATACTTAAGGATGAGAAAATTGATCAGGTTTTATTGTTTTGCAAAACAAAGCATGGTGCCGACAGAATTGACCGTGACCTGAAAAAACAAAAAATATCATCTGCCGCTATTCATGGAGATAAAGAGCAAAACCAAAGACAAAAAGCCTTAACGAAATTTAAAGACCATGAGATAAGGGTTTTAGTTGCTACGGATATTGCTGCA
This sequence comes from Saprospiraceae bacterium, assembly GCA_021739805.1. The sequence goes on from JAIPBB010000071.1 coordinate 8,365, forward strand.
AGGGGCATTGATATTGATAAACTAAAATACGTTATCAATTATGACATCCCGAATATAGCCGAAACTTATGTCCACAGAATTGGACGTTCAGGTAGGGCAGGGGAACTGGGTAATGCTATTTCCATTTGCGAACCGGAAGAAAATGCTTTTATAAAAGATATTGAAAAGTTAATAAATCAGAAAATAGGTATAGTCAGGGGAAATCCATATCCTCAAACAGAAAATCCTATGAACACGGCTGAGAAAAAGCAATGGGAAAAAGAGAAGCAAAAACGAAAACAGGAATTTTTTGCTTCAAGAAAGTTAAATGGAGGAAATGGAAGATCACAAAAGTTTTCTGGTAAAAGAAAATAATTGTTAATTTGGTCGTATTGAAAGCCTGATTTAATTTTATGCAAAACAAGCAAGCAAAAATCCTAATTACCGACCTTGATGGAACTCTTCGTGACACAATAGAAGGATTTCCTGAAAATAACATTGAAGCGTTACAATCTCTTGAAAAAAAAGATATTACAAGGGTTATTGCAAGCGGTCGTTCAATCTACTCGGCAAACAATGTTCTGTCCACAGACTTTCCAATTGACTATTTTATTTTCTCATCAGGTGCAGGTATAATGAATTGGAAAACTAAGGAAATAATCTACGAACGACATCTCACAGGAGAAAATGTTGCTGAAATATCAAAAGAACTAATGGATATTGGATTGGATTTTATGATTCATCTACCAATTCCGGAAAATCATAAATTTTATTATCATTCAGCAGGAAATGAAACACCGGATTTTATTCGCCGTTGTGATGTTTACAGTGATTATATAATTCGTTTAAACGGAGAGCATGAAAGTTTTGGTGATTCATCGCAAATGCTCGCTATTATTAATGATGATGTTGATTTGTTTATTGAAATTGTTGCAAGGTTAAATTCAAAATTTAATAATATAAAACTCATTCGAACCACATCGCCACTTGATAATAATTCCATTTGGCTTGAGATTTTTCCAAAAGATGTTTCAAAAGGAAATGCATCAGAATGGTTGTGTAATAAGCTAGGATTGAATAAAAACGACTCTATTGCCATTGGTAACGATTATAACGACATTGATTTGCTTAAGTGGTCGCCAAATAGTTATGTTGTTGCGAATGCACCAGAAGAGCTAAAACAAGGAAATACAGTTATTGAAAGCTGTTTGGATAGTGGGGTGGCAAAGTTGATTAACCGGCTATTTAGCGACTAGTAACTTGTTTCTTGTTTCTCGTTTCTTGTTTCTCGTTTCTCGTTTCTTGTATCTTGTATCTTGTATCTTGCATCTTGGATCTTGCATCTTGGATCTTGCATCTTGGATCTTGCATCTTGGATCTTGCATCTTGGATCTTGCATCAAGCAAATTAAATACAGATGATAAATTAAAGAAAGACTTTCGTAGGCTGTTTACTATCCTAACAAAAAGTTAATATCATCCCCACTTGAATATTCCTTAGGTTCCTGATTTCCTTTGAAGACTCTTAGATTCCTGCTTCCAATATGCTTGATTTTTCCGTTTTCCATTAGAAGCAAACAGGCTTCACGTAATCCGGCAATATAAATATCAGGATTAACAACCATAAATTCTTCAAGTCGTTGTTCCCTGGTTTCTCCACCATGACCGTCAGGATGTGCATCAAGATAATGAGGATTTATCTGGAAAGGAATTAAACCAATACAATCGAAACTTGCAGGTTCAATAATAGGCATATCGTTAGTGGTTTTCAAACTTGGGCAGGCAACATTTGAACCTGCACTCCAGCCCATAAAAGGCATACCATTTTCAACTTCAGCTTTAATCACAGGAATAATTCCCAGTTTATGCATCATATAAACCAAATGGAAAGTATTTCCTCCACCAACTGCAATTGCTTCAGCATCTTTCACAGCTTGAATCGGATCTGCTTCTTTATGAATCGAATAAATTTCATAACCTAATTCTTTATAAACTGCTGCAACTTTTGCTTCGTAAATATCATAGGATTTTTGAATGTTATTATCTGCTGAAAGTCCAACTCCTGCATAAGGAACAAATAAAACTCTTTTATATTCACTTCCTAAAAAGTCTTTTATGTGTTGACGTGGCCAGCCAAGATATGCTTCACCGGCATTTGTTGAATTACTAATTAATAATAGTCGTTTTTTCATTGTAATAATGTTTTAATGTTTTTGTGATTTATTGTTTTTAGTTTCTTGTATTTTTTATAATTTCTAATTTTATCTGTTTAAAATAGCCACGAATGCACGAATAATAATTTTTTTGTATATTTAATCATTCTTCGTTTTAAATAATTTGCATTTCCTTTTGCCTTAGCCTTTTTCTTAAGCTTTTTAACAAATACAAATTTAGATAAATTATGGGTTTTTCATAATCTTATTTTAAGTGGATAACAATAAAAGGATTATAAGGGAATATCCATACGGACTTCCTTCGGTCGTAAGTTTTAACAATTTCTAATATCTAATTTCTAAATACTAAACAAATTCTAATTTTCCAATATCTAAATTTTCAAACAATTTAACAATTAACCCATCATACTTCGATACGTTTCTCTCAAGCTCGAAACACTCAGTATGACTAGAGATTTGAGCAATTTAACAATTTAGCAATATAGTACCTAAGCTATTACATCATTATATCATTTCATCATTACATCATTATCGCATTAACAACAAACTACGCCTTCTTCCAACTCTTCAAATAAGCAGCTTTAAAATACTTATACCATTTGTCGCTGCCAACATAGCCAACAATATTAGCTTTTGGATTTGCATTTGGATTTATAGTTTTATCCAATGTTGCTAATTTCTTACCTAATTTCTCCTGTAAATTTCTTGAATCTTCAATTGGATAATTATTCTTTTTTAGTGTTTTTAGTAAAGTTAAAGAATTGTTTAACTCACTTTTTTCGATAAAATAGTCAGCACACCAGGCTGAAAATTTATTATTGTTTTGTGCCAAAACAAATTGCAAAAGAGAAGGTTTAGCTAATTTATATTCTTTAATATTCAAATCATCATAATATTTTTCGGCTTTTTCAAACTTAAGAACAGTTTCGCTAAAGTTATTTGTGAGAAGTATCTCGCTGGTTTCTTTTAATAGTTTTTGATAAGCAACCGCCGGAGAATATTTGCTTTTTATACTTTCTACTGAAGTAAGAATTACCTGGCAGGATTTGTTTTCTTCAGCAATGGTGATTGCTTTTTCAAGATAAAAATCAGCAGTAATATAATCCAGCATATTTGCATTTTGAATTGCTTTTCTGTAATTATTATCACAATCAACTTGTACGCTTATGCATTCCTGGTCGAAAATTTTATCTTTCAATTCATTCATTGCAGCATTTATCTCAGCATCTTTTTGGATATTATATGTTTTTTGATCTTCGATTGCTTGATTGTAAATTCTGCGTGAAGCCTCAATATCGCTGCCCCATGCTTTTAGTCTGCCAGTTTTTAAATTGCTAATAATAACCGGTTTTGCTGCAATTGATAAAAGTGAGTCAAGCTTTGGATTTCTTTGGAAAACATAGTCAAGTTCAAGCTTTTTTGCTTTTTTCAGCTGGTCAAAAGCATATTCGTAGTTTCGGTAGCCAATAGATTGTTCTCCATAAATTATGTATTCCTTATACAATTGGTATTTGATTTTTCCTTTAATAGTATCGGTGCCAAAAGATGAAATAATTTCGCTGTTTGCTTTTTGATATTCTTCAGCTTCCTTCATATACTTTTCAGCATTATAAGGATCGTTAAGTCTATTACGTTCTGTAGCTTTTGAAATTAATTTGTCATAAATGCCTTTTTTTGCTGTTGAAATTCCATAGGTTAAATCATAGCTGCACTCAATAAATTCAGACGAATTACAAAGTTTTGAAGCATTTTCAAAATAACGAAGTGCCGTTTCATAATTCTTTGAAGTGTTTTCACTTTTTCCAAGATTTACGTAAGCATCCATAAGCTTTGTAAACATTGAGTTAACTTCTCTGTCGCTGATAATGTCTTCACTGTTTTTTTGCTGATATTGTTTTGCCTCATTGATATAACTTTCAGCCATTTCGAGTTTTTTTGCATCCAAAGCCCTTTGCGCAACTCTTAAATATGAACTGTAAAGACCATAATGCCCACGTGCAATTCCTTTTTGAATTTCATCAGTGCAAACTATACCAGTTGTAGTAGAGCAAAACTTTCTTCCGTATGTGAGCAATTCAATCGATTCGTTAAATTTTTCTTTTTTATTAAGTTCTTCACCTTTCGAAACATAGGCATTATAAATATCTTCAGCCAGTTGTAGTAGGAGAGTATGAGTCTGGTGGTCGGGTTTCATATTGTTTAAAACATTTGTAACAATATCTGCCGCCAAATTTAGCTCGCCATTGTTTAAATGAATCTTTGCCTTTTGGTAGTAAGAAGGAGTGAAGAATGGATTTACTTTTAGCGATTTTTCATAGTAAACCACAGCTAATTTAGTGCTGTCATTTGCAAGATATTCGTTGCCTTTATTGTAATAAACATTATCAAGAGTAATAAGTAATTGCTTAAGAGATGTCCTTGTTTTTATAGTTTCGCTTTCAAGATTACTTATTTTTTCAATGAAATTAATTGGGTCATAAGATTTCAAATCGAGTTGTTTGTCAAAATTCGTGGCTTTAATATCTTTAACAATTTTCTCCACATCTTTCAATTGACTATCGTAAAGAGGAATCATATCAACATTTTCAGTTTTAATCATCTGTAGCTTTTCAAATCCTTTGGCAATAGCCATATCCGAAAGATAATAGTTGTCAATTAACTCAACTTTTTTGTCGAAGTTTATTTTTGATTTATTGGTGTAGTATAAGTTGATGTCACTTACTTTAAGTTTTAAACTTGGATTTGACAAACTATCTGTAAAGTCAAATTCGAATAAATTACCTGACTTTAAATCAAGTATTTTATTTAAAGACTTTCTTTCAATGATTTGCTGATTATCAGAATTACTTACAGAAACTTTGAAATTCAATTCATCAGGTAATAAAATTTCAGAAATATCAAAGCCTTTGTATTTTACGTCACCTTCACATTTATAATCTTTAAAATTAATAATTGCATGATAGGATTTCTCTCCAGGTGCTTTAACAATTTTTAAACTCAAATTTGTAGAAAAAGTAAATTCAGTATATTTTAAAATTTTAGGAATACTTTTCGCCAATTCGGTAATGAAATAATTACTGATAATTTCATTTTGAGCAGCTTCATCTTTGTAATTAAATAAAAATGTTTCATTCTTATCCTCCTGAAACACCACACTATTCTGGGAGAACAAAGGTGAAAATAAAATGGAAAATATCAGAATAAAAACAAATTTCATCAAACTGCTCATAGGTCTTTCTGCTATTATAAAAGTTCTGACAAAATTATATTTATTTTTCAATAATAAGATGAATGTTGAAAAAGGAGTGGGGGATTGTTGATAATTGGTGAATGATTATACTTATTAAAATATTTACTACTTTTATTGAGTTAATATGTATGTGACATTGTTAATAAAAATAATCAGGAATGGAATACTAGTTATAACATTGTTCAAAAACAAAATAAATGAAAAAACTAAATCTTGTAATAATTTCAGTATGTATTTTTGTTAATGTCAGTTGGGGTCAAAATATTTCTCTTAATGATATCACAAAGAACTACAATGTTGACACTATAATATCAAAAGATTATTTTGAAGAATTTGCCCTAAACAATTTGAGAATTGTAAATAATAAGATTTTTTGGCTTTCATTTGAAGGTTCTTTATGCTGGTATGATTTAATTTCTAATGATAACAAAAGATTCGATTATAATGCTTGGTCACTTCCAGGATTAATAATTGATAGCAATAGGTTTTTTCTGTTTGGCTTAAATAAAAATTTGATTTTTGGAAACATCCAAAATGAAACGATTAATAAATACAAAATAGAAAGTGAAGTTGACCCATTTAAGATGGACTATTTTAATAATATCGTGGCTTTATTATTAAATCAAAAAACAATCGAAGTTTATTACATAAATAACAATAAAATAAATCTTGTAAAAAAGCTTAAGAGTGAAAATTCAGTATGGTCATTAAAATTAAGTGAAGTCAACAAGAAATTATATCTTGGTTATGAGAATGGCATTATCGAAATTCGAAATATTGAAAATTTTAAAGTAGAAAAGAGCTTGAAATCAAGTATGAATGAAGTTTTTTTGTTGGATATTTCTTTTGACGGAAAATTTATAGCTGCTTCTGACCAAAAGAATATTGCAATTTTTTCATCACAAGGAGAATTAATTAATACCTATAATTTTAAAGATGGTTTTATTAGTCGTTTAAAATTCCACCCAGAGAAAAATTACTTATTTGTTGCTTGTGAAAGAGACATAAAAATAATTGATATAGCAGTAAATAAAGTTTTACTAGAAAAAGATATTGTTGAACTAAGCAAACCTACAGAATCCCCATTACTCTACTACACTGATAAGAATAATGAAAAAATTCAAATTCAAGAAGGCATAATATCAATGGACATTGATGAACTTGGAAAAAAAATGATAATTCTTACTGATTATAATAATTTTAAAATCTTTGAAATAATTGAAAGATAATAAGTTTTGTCATAGATTAAAATTAATCTGGAAAAAGACAAAACCAATATCAGTTTTGTCTTCTACTTTTATCCTATCATTGTCCTACCAAATCAGCTTATTTTTATATGTTTTGGTAGAGTATTAATAAAATATTTAATCAGAAAAAATATCAATTATTAACTAAATTATTATTAACTTAGCAAAGCCATTTGGGTTTTGCTATTATTTTTACATTATGAAAATTAAGAAAATTTTATACTTATTGTTTCTATTTTTAATGCCGTTTAATATAACAACTGCACAACAAACTTATCTTTCAAATCTCTATAATCCTTACCAAACTGCCGGTATTGGTTATCACATTATAGAACTAGATTCATTTTATTTAGTTGGCGCACTAATGTACGATAGTTCATTAATTAAAAGCTCAAAGGAAATATTAAAATTCGATAAATCAGGAAATCTAATATCTACAATTAATCATAGTCCTAAAAATATTTCGTACCTCCCAGGTGCACCAGGTTCTTTTAATAAAGCTAAAGATGGAACATATATTTGGGGTGGAACCAAAAGATATGATTCGTTTAGCAAAATATATGGCTTTCTGATGAAACTTGACAGTTCACTCTATCTTGTTTGGGAAAAGGATTTTATGTTTAATAATGATACTACTTATTCCTATTTGAGAATTACCCAAGCAAAACAGACATTTGATAATGGCTATATTTTAACTGGAATTACGGAAGCATCAGGGCAATACAATTTTGATATTTTTTTGATAAAAACAGATTGCCAGACTTGGTAATATTCATATCATCTATCCTGCATTGAATCGTAAAGCCTATCTGAAAATTATCAAAAATGAATTAGAGAAAATTGCATGCAACCTTTATGAAATAACAGAATTACAAATTGTTTTTGATGAATCAATAATTGAATTAGTTTATAAAGAGGGAGTTTATCCAACTCAGGGAGTTCGTCCAATATTTACATCAATTCATTATTTATTAAAGAGTAATTTAAGCATGTTTTTGTCTGATATTCTTTTGAAAGACATAAAACCAAATAAATTGAAATTTACTATACAAAACAAAACACTTATTTGCTTTTATCATTTTGAAAAATCTCTAATTTATGAAAAGCAAATCGCAATAAAAACAACTTTGGAAGATATGCGGATAAACAAACAAGATGATATGCAGGCTATAACGGCAGTTCATGAAAGTGGTCATGCAATTTTATCAGCAATTCTTTTGCGAACAATTCCTGAAGTGATTTTTTCAATTACATCTGATGCTGATAATCATGGATTTATTTTTTCAAAGTTTGCATGGGATTATATAACAAGAAAAGAACTTATTCCACGAGTTGCTATGTTTCTTGGAGGTTACGTTGCAGAAGAAATTATATTCGGCAAAGAGTATTTAACAACAGGAGCTTCAAGTGATATTGAAAAAGCTACAGAGTTTTTATCTTATATGTACAAAAAAGGTGGAATGGGGGAAATCCCAATTTCTTACAATTCTTCAAAAAATGATAATTTCTCATATCATCAAAATGATTCAGTTGAGGAAGAAGTTAAGCAGTCAATCGAATTAGCTCTAGAACTAGCTCAAACTACCTTGAAAAAGGAAAGAAAATTACTTCTTGTAATGTCTGATTATTTATCTGATAACAGATCGTTGAAAAAGCAGGAAATAGAAAAACTTATCAATGCAAATATCTCAAATCAAATGGATTTTATTACAAATGGCGAATTATTATACTACCGAAATCATTTAAAGAAAGCTGTTGGTGAAAGCAAAACACAAAAATCAGAAATGTTCCACAATGCTATATCGTTGAATAAGGAGAAATAATCTTCATGTAAAACCAGAGTAATTGAAAAGTTAACTGAAATTTATTTAAATTTACATAATACCATGTAAGAATTAATTATTTAAAGCAAGTATAATTTAAAAGTAAAAATTCAGACTTATGGATTTAATCAAAGACAAATCTATTGAACGACTTTTGTCTATTAAAGATAAAGCAAAAGAATATTTTGGAGTTAAAGAAAAACTCAAAAGAGATAAATCAAACCTATCAATTGCTGGAAATACTTTTAGGGCTTACAGAGATTATAAAATACCACCATCTAAAGTATTTAAAAATTGGATTATTCAAAATAAGATTATTGAATCATTTAGTTCTAGTTCCTTAACAATAAAATCGTATAATGACTTTCTTCAGCACCACAATTGGTTATCAATAGATTTGGAGAAATATTGGCACACTATACAAAGTAAGAATCTAACTATCTCGCAAAAATTTAAAATAATCGATCTCTTAATAAAAACCTTATCAAAACTTTCATTTAACAAATCATTAGAGATAAATTATAAACTTTGTCAATATGGTCATATACCACTTGATAAATTTGCATTATTAGCTGTAAAAGAGAATTTTTCAGGTATCGTTATTTCAAAAAATCCAAGTATGGGTGATATTGAAGATAACAACACTTATTATTTCATACAAAATCAAATACGAATACTTACTGAAAAAGCTAATGTTCCAAACTTATATTTTGATTACTATGCTTGGAATAGGGTTCATTAGCAAGTTTAATCAATCAGAAAAATATACTATTCTATGCCAAAACAACCAGTAATATCAAAATCCTCCTTTATACGAGGGAAGCAATGCCTAAAATCATTGTATTTATATAAAAAACACCCTGAATTAAGAGATGAAATCTCAGAAGGGCAACAGGCAATATTTAATATAGGTCATAACGTTGGTGCATTAGCTCAGCAACTTTTTCCGGGTGGTGTAATGGCAGCATTTGACTTACCCGAAGGTTTTATGAGAAGTATGAAAAATACTACAGAATTAATTAAAAATGGTCATGAAGTAATCTATGAAGCAGGTTTTATGAATAATGGTACACATTGTTTTGTAGATATTTTGGTTAAGAAAAATAACAAATGGCATATCTATGAAGTGAAAAGCTCTACTTCGGTTAAAGAAGTTAATATTTACGATTCAGCCTTTCAGTATTTAGTATTAAAAAATTGCGGTTTGGAGCTTGGGGATGTTTCTTTAATCCATATCAACAACCAATATGTGCGAAAAGGTGAAATTGACATTAAGGAATTATTCACTATAGAATCAGTTTTAGATGATGTATTGAAAAATCAGGATTTTATAAAAAATTACCTTTCGATAGAAGTAGATACCTTGCAAAAAAATGAAATACCAAATATTGAGATCGGGCAACATTGCACTGACCCTTATGGCTGTGATTTTATGGGTTATTGCTGGAAGAATATTCCGGAATATTCCGTTTTTAATATCTCCAGATTAAGAGCAGATAAGAAATTTGAGTTGTATAAAGAAGGTATATTAAAAACTACTGATATTCCTGAGGATTATGCTTTAAATCAAAATCAATTACTACAGGTTCATGCTGATAAAACAAATAAGAAAATAATTGATAAAAGGAGTATTATAAGCTTTGTAAGCACACTTAAATACCCACTTTATTTTCTGGATTTTGAAACATTCAATCCGGCAATACCGCTGTATGATAATTCAAAACCATATCAGCAAATTGTGTTTCAGTATTCTTTGCATATTTTAGAAAAGCCAAATGGTAAATTATTACATAAGGAGTTCCTTGCCCAAGCAAGCGGAGATCCAAGAATTCCAATGA
>JAIPBB010000072.1 GCA_021739805.1 Saprospiraceae bacterium
AATATGGACAAATCTCTTTTTTATTATACTTTTGCTTAACAACATTTTTTTTTTTTGAAAGAATGATACAAATTATTGACTTTGAATATTATTGTATCATTCTTTCTTTTCAACATTCAACTTTTGACAACTTCATTATATTTGACAAAAATTTATAAAAAAAGTTATTAAATTAATCTACGCAATCATGAAAAGAACAATCTTATTTATGGCAATTTCATTATTCTATTTTAGTTCATTAGGACAAGTACAATGGAATAACACCCAAATTAATGGACTATTCTCAAGTGCAATTGGAGATGGAACTATTTCAAATGGAACTAATGCATTTTCGTCAGGAAGTTGGACTCTGGCAGAAGGCGATTATTCTACTGCCTTTGGTCAAAATTCTACTGCAATAGGACTATGTAGTTTTGTAAATGGAAAAAACAATACTGCACAAGGTAACTATTCAATTGCCTTTGGAGAACAATGTTCAACAAATGGAAATAATAGTTTAACCAGTGGTCACAATAATGTTGTTAATGGCTCCTTTTCGGCATGTTTTGGTGAAGACAATAATGTTGAAGGAAATTGGTCATTTGCATGTGGAAAAAGTTGTGTAAGTGATCTTTATTCTACAGCAATGGGGAATACTGCTAGTGCAGCAGGTTCAGCTTCATTTGCTTTTGGAGAAAATATTATTGTAGGAGGAAACAACTCATATGGTTTTGGGAGTTCTATTATTAATACTGGTAGTAATTCAATGCTTTTTGGTAATGAATTAGAAATTATTAATGGAACAATATCAAACTCAATATTAATTGGAAGTGGATTAACCGGCAATCGATTACAAGGTGAATCAAATACTTTTATGGTTGGCTTCAATAGTAACATACCAACTTTTACTGTTTTTGAGTCAAATGGATTAAATACTACAGGTAAAGTTAGAGTTGGGTATAATTCCATTGCACCAGATGCTAAATTTGAAGTATACGAATACCATAGTACAGCTAATAACATAAGTGCAAAGTTTATTGACGCAGATTACAGACAATTATTTATAGTACCAAAATTAGGTATAAGTGGATATTCTAATTCTATGTGTCTTGAAAATGATATTGGAATATTCTTCTCCGATGGTCAAGAAATGTCATTTCATAAAAATTTAAATGCTGGATTAGTTATTGGACCATATGGTAGTGGTCTTATTGGAGGAATTAGAATTGATAAAACAGGTTATGTTGGAATTGGTACACCAACTCCTGGATGTATGTTACAGGTAAATGGAGGAGCTGCTATAGGATATGATGCTCTCACATCAGTGCCAACTAATGGTCTATTAGTAAATCAATCTGTTGGGATTAATACTGATTATGCAAAAATGCAATTAATTCCAAATTGTAAATTAGCAGTTAACGGTTTAGTTTATGCAACTGAATTGAAGGTAGATGTTTATGGTAGTTGGCAAGACAAGGTTTTCGATGATTCATATAATTTAATTTCTATAAAAGAACTTGAAGAATTTATTAAAGCTAATAAACATTTGCCAAATGTACCCACAGCAGAAGAAGTAATTGAAAATGGAGTTAATGTTGGCGAGATTAATGAAATTCTTTTACAAAAAATTGAGGAACTTACATTATACCTGATTGAACAAAAGAAAATTAATGATAGACTCAAGGATGAAGTTGAAAAATTAAAAACCTTAAATTAATGTTTCACTTTAAAACTTTGAAAATGAAGACAGATAAACATATTACATCAACAAACTCTATTAGGAATTATCTTATGTTTTTAAAAAAACATAAAAAGATATTGTTATTAATTTTAGTATTAGTTCTTTCAATTAATTCCTATAGCCAAACCACAGATCAAAATTTATTAAAATATTGGCGATATCGTGATAGATTAAAATATTTTGTTGTACCTGATAACAAAACAACATCATACGTTGAGGGAGAGAGTTATGTAGCTTCTATTCGAAATATTTATGGTAGCGATGTTTTAAAGTGGGGACAACAAACTGTTTATACTGGACGTTATTTAGGAGTACTAGCTACAGAATACAAATTATTATATGATAATGGTCAATATAATGATGCTGAAAATACAGCCTTAGAATTAAAAAATGCACTTTTACAATGGATTGAAATAAGTGACAAAAGCGAATCTTTAGAACCATGGTTTCTTACAGATAATTACGATGGTTTTTTTATCAGAGATTATACTAATCCAGATATATTAGCTTTAGGTTCTCAATCTGAACAATTATTAAATATGGACTTAACACCAATTGATGTTGTATCAGCAATGCCACCTGGAAAACCAGCTTATGTATCAAAAGTTGAATCTGAGCATCCCGAATCTTATACATGTGCTGATCCAGATAATTGTTATACAAAAACTAGACAAGAAGTGGGATATGATGCAACTGGTAAATGCATGAGTAAAGATGAATGCTGTGGATTACTTTTGGGATTAGCATTAGTGAAAAGATGTTGTGCAAATGGCTCATCAACTGCACAAGACTGTGAAGATATGGCTAAAACTATTGCTGATAAAGTAGTAAAGTATATTGCTAACTTAGCTGCTTGGACTAGTGGTAATTGTTGGGAAATTTTTCAACCCAATGGAATACGTGTTTCTAACAATAATGGTGGTTATCCATTTACTGAGTCATGGGGATTTGCAAAATCTGCTTCATGGATAACAGGAAACCCAATTGGAGATTATTGGTGGTTTAATTATACTATAACAAAAGATCCACTTGAATATTCAAGGAGGTTAGCATGGCATGTTCATCAAAGCCAATTAACTTCTAGTAATGGTGATTGGATGGGTTCAATTTTAGCTGCAATTGGTGATTCTTGGTGTTTATCTGCCCCATCAGTTATATATAATCCTCTTCAAACTAATATTTCTACAACTGCAGCAGGATTGTATTATAAAGGTAGTGTTTACCACTGGGATAGCTTTTATCTATTATTATATGAAGTGCTTCACAATATATCTGTTAGTTCAATATATAATCATGATAATACTGCTTTAACACAACTAAATAATGCTCCATGTAATGGACCTTATTATTTAGATATTGATGGAGATGGAGTGAATGAAGGTTCTTTTGCTGGCGGTTGGGCAAGTTCTGGAAAATTTTGGCATCACAGTAACGAACAAAACTACGGTGATGATGGATTCTCAGGCAATTATAATGGATTAGATTATATGCTCCTCTATAACCTTTATCATATTCAAAATTCTAGTACTTCTAGTTATGTAAATTATGTTGATAGAAAAACGGATAAATCAGTACCTTATTTGAATGTTATTTACAAAGGAACTATTAATCATCCTTACAATGTTGTTGGGTTTAATACTATTGAATCGGAAATGGAAATATTGGGTACTCAAAATTCACCAGCTCCACCACCACTAACTGGTTATGTTACTCATAGGGCAGGTAAGGAAATAACATTGAAACCGGGATTTTATGTTGAAAATGGAGCATATTTTAGAGGATATATTGAGCCATTTGAATGCGATGATAATGATAATATACCAACAGCAAAGCGAAAAAATCCTAATCTTGTGGATAATGAGTCATTAATTATATCTGATATTGAAAAAAGCATCGAAAATTATAAACAAAAAGAAGAATACATTGAAAAAATGGATGCAATTTATCAAATTCAATGTTATCCTAATCCTATTTCAGAAAATTCAAAAATTGAGTTTTCTATGGGGAAAAATAGCCATATAAAAATTAGTATTTTTAGTATTGAAGGTCTGAAAATAAAAGAATTAGTAAATGGAGATTATAAAAAAGGAAAGCATACTATAAAATTAAATAGAAACGATTTCCCATCTCCTGGTTTTTATTTCTGCTCAATGGAAACTGTAGAATATACGAAAAACATAAAACTTGTTATTAAATAAATAAATTATGAAAAAAACTATTATATTAATACTCGTATGTATGCTTAGCCAACAAATTATGGCTCAAACACAAAATAATAATACACAGACAAATTCATCCCCTTCTAGTTCAATTGGAGAAAATAATAATTCCGATGGACAGTTTTCATTTACATCCGGTGAAGGTTTAACTGTTATGGGTGATTATTCTACTGTCCTTGGTCAGGACAATATTGGATCTCAAAATGGTGGATTTTGGTCACTAACAACTGGCTTAAATTGTGAAACAGGAGGTAATTATTCAATTACTTTAGGTGAAGAAAATACCACTATTGAAGGTTGGAGTTTAACAACAGGACTAAATTGTAGTACACTCGGAGAGTATTCAGTTAATTTCGGAGAAAATAATATTAACGATGGTAATTGGTCATTTACACAAGGATATAATTGTAATAATAGTAGTGATTATTCCGTTTCGCTTGGAAAATTAGCAAATTCAAATGCATATTGTTCATTTTCTTTTGGTGAAAGTATTACGACTAATGGTTCTTATGCAGTATCAATGGGCAGTTTTGGCACAAACTCAGGTGGGAATTCAATGATTTTTGGAGATAGATTATATATAGCTCAAGGAATCAACAATTCATATGTTTTTGGTAAAGGTAATATTGGAGGAGATTTATCCGGTTTTGATAATTCTTTAATAGTTGGTATTAATAGTAATTTACCAACATTAACTGTATATGAATCCTGGGGTAATATAACCACTGGTAAAGTTGGAGTTGGAACAGGACAAACATCTCTTGATGCAAAATTTACAGTATTAAATTATCAAAGTATTCCGGATGAGAAAATAGTTAAGTTTTTTGATTCAGATAACCAACAATTATTTATTGTTACTAATATAAGTTCTACAAATACACCAAAGCTTAATACAATATGTAAAGACAATGATATTGCAATACTTTTTTCAGATAACCAAAGTGACAATGTCAATTCAGGATTAATAATCGGTTCATATGCTGAACAGGAGGCAGGAATAAGAATTAATAATGAAAACGAAGTCGGAATAGGTACTTCAGACTTTTGTTCTAAGCTGCATGTTTATGGAGGTACAGCAATTGGATATAATGCAAGTGTTATAGCTCCATATCTAGGTCTTTTGGTTAATGGTCAGTTTGGAATAAATACAGATAATAACACCTTAAGCCAACTTCCCAATTGTATGCTTGCCGTAAAAGGTGCTATATATGCAAATGAATTTAAAATTAAATTATATGATAAATGGTCGGATTATGTATTTGATGACCTATATAAATTATTATCACTCTATGATATTGAAAGTTTTATAAAGCAGAATCATCATTTACCGGATGTTCCTTCTGCTCAAGAAATTGAAAAAAATGGGATTAATGTAGGAGAAATGAGTGAGATACTGCTTAAAAAAATCGAAGAACTAACTTTGCATATGATTGAATTGAACAATCAAAGTGAGCAAATCCAAAATGATATTGAAATACTAAAACCATAAATTAAGCAAAAAAAATGCGAAAACAAAGAATAAATATTTTAACTACTACTTTAAATATGTAATTTTACTCCTTATATTTCTATTTTTTTATCATGAAAAAAAAAGCACTTTTATCAATAGTACTACTCTGTACTTTTCTTACTTCCTTTAGTCAACTCTCAGGAACATATACTATAGGAACAACAGGTAATTATACAAGTTTTACATCAGCAATTACGGCATTAACAACTTCAGGAATTAATGGTCCTATTGTATTCAATGTTAGTCCCGGCACTTATAATGAACAAATTATAATTCCGGCAATAACTGGAGCTTCAGCAACTAATACTATTACATTTCAATCTTCTAACGGAGATAGCACAAGTGTAACCATAAGTTATGCACCTACAAGTACAGCCAATAATTACATATTGAAGTTAAATGGAGCTAAACATATAATCATAAAGCAGATAACTTTAAGGTCTTTTGGAGTTTCTCATGGGAAAGTTGTTGATATTACAAATGGCTCAGGAAATTTAAAATTTATTGGCAATCAACTAATCGGCAAATTTTTAACATCTTCTACTCAATATATGGAAGTATTTTTGTTGAAATCAATTCCCGGTCAAGCCGAAATGCATGATATAGAGATAACAGGTAATCTAATAAAAAATGGATTCTTTGGGTTGGACATATTATCAACAATTACTAATTCATTTATAACTAATCTTATTATTACTAATAATATATTTTTAGATCAATATGGAAGAAGTGTTTATTTATATGAAATCTCAGGCACTAAAATAAAAAATAATATTTTCTCAAGATATATTTTTAATTCAAATTCTACTTATCAAGGTATCTCCTGTGGGGCATGTAATGTTGGCTTAGAAATTGAAAAAAATAAATTTTTTCTGTGTGGAGGAATAGGTGCTGCAATCTATATTGCAGCTTGTAATGGAAATACTAATGATTATGGTCTGGTTTCCAATAATTTTATCTTTATAAATAGTCATTTTCTTTACGAAGCCGTTAATTATAGTCAAAGTTCATATCAAAAGTTTATTAATAACAGCGTAAATATTATTGATACAATTGGTTCTAATACATCATCTATTGCATTTAAGCTAGCAGGTACAAATGTGGTTTCAAAAAACAACATACTGAATAATTCTGCAGGAGGTTTAGCCTTTTACAGTGGTGTTGCGGCAACAAATTTCACAAGTGATTATAATAATTTAATATCAAATGGTTATTATCTTGCAGAATTGTATGGTTCAGGTCCAATTGCTAATTTATCAGGATGGCAGTCTGTTTCGACAAAAGATTCAAATTCAGTTTCAATAAATCCAATGTTTATCTCAAATACTGATTTGCATGTTACAAATAGTTTGATGGATAATTTAGGAATCCCGGACATCGATATTATTGATGATATTGATGGACAATTACGTGATTCTTTAACTCCTGATATTGGTGCTGATGAGTTTTCTTTATACAATATTGATTTAGCTGCAATATCTCTTATTCCTCCAATCTCAGGAGGGTGCTATTCAACAAATGATACTATTAAAGTAGCTATTAAAAATCTAGGTCAATCTACTATTCAATTTTCAGTTGATACTGCATATGTGAATGTTTCTGTAAGTGGTGTTAATCCTGATACTTTTTCTGTGGTTGTTTTATCATCTGATAGTCTCCAAGCTGATTCAATAATGGAAGTTATAGTTTCAATAAATTATAATATGTCATTTCAGGGTGTTTATAGTTTTCATATTAATATTTCTTCAAATGTAGATAATAATTTAGCAAATAATAATTTAACACAAAGCATTACAAATCATATTGTTACTTCGCTTCCTTTAATTGAAGACTTTGAAAGTTTTTACACTGGGGATTTCTTATATAACAATGGTGGATTTGAGAATGGTTGGCAACGTGGAAACGAAACGACATACAAAACATGGGTAGCTAGTGGAGCATCTCCAAATGTAAATTGGGGTTCCGGTCCTTCAGTTGACCATACATTAGGTCTTCCACCAGGCAAATATATCTGTTTTTATGGCTATGGTTCAGGAGCAATTACTTCTTTTACTAGTCCATGTATCGATTTAAGTTCAGGTCAAAATCTAAAGCTTAAATTTTGGTATCATATGTATGGTTCAGGAATTAACTCTCTCTACCTTGATATTTATTATAATGGGCTTTGGAATAATAATATTTATAGTATTTCCGGTCAGCAACAAACATCATCATCAGCACCCTGGCAATCATCGATAGTTAATCTGGCAAATTATACAGGAATAATTAAAGTGAGATTCAGGGCAACTAATACTAATAGTATGGCTGATATTGGACTTGATGATATAATTATTTCAAATTCACCTATTACTAACTTAGGTAATGATACTACTATTTGTTTTGGGGATACATTGCAATTAAATGCCGGTTCGGGATCTAACTATACTTACACATGGAAGAAATTGCCATTAACAACGACAATCAGTACATCTCAATATTTAAATGTATCAGATACCGGAACATATATTGTTGAAGTAGAAAATGAATACAGTTTTATGTCTTTTGATACAATTGTTATTTCATATCATCCAATACTAAACTCTTTTACCGGAAATGATACTTCAATATGTGAAGGGAATTCATTAGTGTTATCATCAGCAGTATCATTAAACTATGATACACTTTTTTGGACAAGTTCAGGTTCAGGTTATTTTCAAAATAATAATGTTTTAAATACAATATATTATCCTGATTCAATAGATATTGTGAACGGTTTTGTAAATTTGATTTTAAACGCTTCTTCATTCTGTGAAAGTATTAGCGATACATTACTATTAACTATTAATTCTCTTCCTGCAGTTTATGCCGGAATTGACCAAAGCATTCAGTGCGGAGGACTTGGTGTAACACTTGGTTCAACTAATAATCCAAACTATAGTTATCTTTGGTTTCCTAGTGCAGGTCTAAGTAATTCAAATGTATCAAATCCCGTGGCTACTCCTAATATCAATACAGTTTATACATTAAGTGTAACTGATAACACAACAGGATGTTCAGCAACTGATGATGTTATAGTAAGCATTTTAGGAGGTCCAACTGCAATAGCCTCAAATGACACAACTATTTGTAAAGGTGATAATATTACATTATCAGTTACTAGTGGAAATTCATACCTTTGGAATACAGGAGATACAACTTCAACTATTTTAGTAAATCCGATTTCAAGTACAATTTATACAGTAACAGTTACAAGTAGTCAATGTTCTGATGCAGATACTGTTTTTGTTTATGTAAATAATCCTGTAGTATATTTAGGTATTGATACTTCGATTTGTTATAATGAAAGTATAGTTTTAGATGCAGGGCAGGGATTTTCAAGCTATTTGTGGTCAACAGGTGAAACAACTCAGACGATAGTTATTGATTCAACAGGGATTGGAATTGGAACAAAACTATTTTATGTTATTGTTGAAGATAGTTTAGGTTGTGAAGCAAGAGATTCAATTATTATCAAAATAAATCCATGTGATATATTTGTTGCAGAAAACTTTAATGAACCAAGAATAATAGTATTTCCAAATCCAACAACAGGAAAACTTAACATCAGAATTGAGAATAATGATATTGAAGAATATAAATTGTGTCTTTACAATTCAATGGGAAAATTAGTTTATTGCAAAGAATTACGTATGACAAAAAATATTACAGAGCATCTTATTGATTTAACTTTATATCCAAAAGGTATTTATTTTGTAAGATTTGAAAACAGGAATTTTGTAAATGTTGAGAAAGTTGTGGTGCAGTAAATGAATTTTGGTAAACTTTCGTAGTAAATAAATAATTCTTTATGAAAATTAAAATTATTTTAATATCACTGCTTATTTTTATCTTATTGCAGTTAAATCTTAATGCACAGGAATATAAAAATGAAATACATTTAGGGACTTATCATTATGCTTTTGGTTCTCCACAAATAAGCTATGAACGTTACTTCAACAAAAACAAAAATAGTGTAGTGGGAATATTTGATTACATAAATAGTAAAAACTCAGAAGTTGATAAATCAGGATACCTGATTGGACTTCAATATCGATTTTATTTATTAAAGAATAATTCAGGGGAAAGACTGTATAAAAACATAGAAGCTTATGTAACTCCCGGAATTAAATATAGAAACATCCATATTGTTGAAACTAAATATCGATACCCAAATATTGTAACTGACAGATTTACTTATGATATCGAGACTTATGGACTTGAACTGTTGATGGGGTTAAAGGGCATTTTGTTTAATTGCCTTACTGTTGATTTTAGTGGAGGAATATTAATAGTCAAATCCGAAGTTGATACAGAAAGGGACAGGCACAACTTCTCAAATGACTTTATAAGTCCTGGTTTTACAGGTATAGGCCCAGGCGGAAACATAACTTTAGGTTTTAAATTTTAATATGAAAAAGCTTATTTTAATTACAATTGTTACATTTGTTTTAGTGCATCCTATTAATCTGTGCTCTCAAGATTTTACTCAAAATATTTATAAAAACGAATTACGTTTTGGTGGATTTCAAGTCTTAAATAACAAGGCTCATTTTAACTTTGAACACTATTTTAAAAATAATAAAACAAGTCTAACTGGCATTTTTGAATTAACTTATTCTAAAACTATCTCAAATACTGAAAAAGGGTATTTAGGAGGAATTCAATACAGGTATTATTATTTTACTTATAGAGAAGGAGAATTTAATCAGGATATCATCAAAGGGTATGTTTCAATCGGTAGCGAATTTGAAAAAATAACATATATATTAACCCCATACCAATATAAAGATGAAATAAACAGAAAAGGAGTAGAATTTTTATTAGGTTTTAAAATCGTTATGTATAACCGAATAACTGCTGATATTAATATTGGAACGTTATATAATCATGCTAGTATTATTGCTGAAAGTCAGACAATTTATGATTTAGGTATGTCTAATATAGGTCATAAAGGATTTAAACCCTCAGGAAATCTAACATTTGGATTTAGGTTTTAGTAAAATCAATTCAACAATTTATCTTTCCTAACGTGGTTTCCGAATGCATTTAATCAATTAATTCCCAAATGACATATCTAGATAGCTAGATGTAAAAGATTATTTATTATTTTTGCCGAAATTTTAATATTTAGCTATGAGTAAGATAAATGTAAATGAAAGTTTTTGTCCACAAAATCATCGTTGTCCGGTGATTAGACGCTGTCCGGTTGGTGCAATCATTCAAAACAGCCCTTTTGAAGCTCCACAAATCGATGACGAAAAATGCACTGAATGTGGAAAGTGCATTAATTTTTGTAATGTTTTTAATGCAAATTAATTAGAGTTTTGGTTTTTGTAATATTGTTTGGTTTAAAAAAAAGTCCTTTTAGAAATTCTAAAAGGACTTTAATTTTTTTATTATTTGATTTCTACTGTAGAGTGAACGAAGTAGAACCTAATCTATAGTTTTCTATAAAAATATCAACATAATAAACACCTTTTTGTAATTCAATATCTTTATCCCAATAAAAGCATAAATCCATTGATTTGTTATCGTATTTAATCTGCTGTTTAATTGAATAAGCTATATCTTGTCCTTCAAAATTAAATAAGCATTCTTCCTTATTTCCTTTTATTAAAATCTTACCATCAGGGTCGGCAATTCTAAGATAAATTGTTTTGTTTCCCGCTTCGGTAATAGCATTTTCGCCTAATAAAAAGCAAGTTCTGATTTTATCAACTCTTTTTGCTCTTTGGGTTGGAATTTCTTGTCCGTTTGATTTCAACCTGATTCCGTCAGCAAAAAACTCATAAGCTTTTAAAACTGAACCAACCTCAACTTTAGCTGAAAGATTTTCATTTTCAGAAGATAATTCTGTGTTGACATTCCTTGCTGAATCAAGTGAAGATTTCACCATCAAGTTCTCTTCATTAAGTTCCTGATTTCTGTCTTCAAGAATTTCAATCCTGCTTAAATATTCTCTAAGCTGTTCTTTTAGCAAATTAACCTGCTTTTGATAAGCATTTACCGAACCTTTATGCATTTTAATTTCTTTAAGCAAGGATTCAACTTTCTTTTTCTCATCATTGAATAGTTCACCTAGTCCTGTATATTCAGTGCTAAGCTCATCATATTCAATTTGAAGATTTTCGAGTTGAATAAGCATTTTATCCTTTTCAGAAATAACGGCAGCTTTCTCCGTAATTTCCGAGCCAAGCTCTTTATTAGTCTGCATAAGCTTAACACCTAAAATGCAACTTATAATAAGAAGCAAAATAGAAAGGATAATAAAGAAATTGGTTGTTTTTTTGTTTGTTGTTGTCATCTTTTAGGTTTTTAAATTATTTAAATTATGAAAACTATTCTGTGTAATGATTTTATTTGCGATATTAATTCCTTAATCAATAACTCTAGCCACTGATTAGTTACAATTTGATAATTATTTTATCATTCAAGCATTCCCTTATTTCAAAACTATACTTGTCTGCCCAATTTCATAACCATCAACGAAAATTGCGAAATTATATTTTCCAAGCATAGCAGCTTCATCCTTATTTTGTTTTTCCCAAAACATGCAAATATTCATTGATTGATTTTTGTAATTAATAACTTTTTTCAAAGAATATTGGAGCATTTCGCCATTAAACATAAATGAATATAAATCTCCTTTGCCCTTACTTAAAATTTGATTGTCGGGACGTGTAATTCTCACATAAATTAGTTTTTCACCGCCATCAACAAGTAAATTCTGACTTAAAGTAAAACAAAGTTTAAGTTTCTCAACCCTGTTTGCCTTATCAGTTATTTGTTCCTTTTCTTTCCTGCCTTTGTCTCTTACTCCATAGGCTTCAATATTATAAGCATTAAGCATTGATGCAATTTCAACTTTCTCTGTTAAAACATCTTTCTCCTGTATTAATTCAACTGTTTTCGATTGCTCTTTTTGATACTTCTTGGTTATTTGTACATTCTCATCCTTCAATTGTCTGTTCACTGTAAATAAAGAGTCAATTTGATTTACATAACCTTGAGTTATTCCTCTTAAGAAATCCAGTTTTCGTTTAATCCGTCTGTAATCAGCTTGAGATGCAATTAGTTTTCTAATCTCTTCGGCATTTGCCATAATTATGCTATCCTTACCCAATAATTGGTTAGAAACCTCACCATATTCCTGTTTGATAAGATTATGTTCTGAAAGTAGTGAATCTAATTCTGATTGTAGTTCATTTGTGGCTTGAACTTTTTCAACGATTATTGTTTGCACTTCATTTTTTGTTACGTAAAGCATATATAGTAGTGCAATTATTATTAAGGAAAGAACTACGATTGTTGTTTTATAACCAACATTTGAGTTTTTCTTTATAGAATCGACTTTTTCAATCTTTTTTACAATGTCATTTTCCATGCAATAATATTTTAATAACTTGCAAAAATAATGTATTTTTACTTTAAAGAGCTAATAAGTCAAATTGAATTCTTAGCTAAAATATTAAAAAATAAAATGCTAAAATTAAATATATCATAAAATTACAAATTAAAAAAAACATCAATGTCTGGAAAATCCAATATTAGTATAGCTTCGGTCTTAGATGATTTTCTATCTCTCATTTATCCAAGGATTTGCATGGCTTGTGGAAATAATTTGCTAAAACACGAAGATTGCATTTGTACTTCATGTTTATATCATCTTCCAAAAACAAATTTTCATCTTGATAAAGACAATCCAGTGAACAAACTTTTTTGGGGACGAGTTAAAATTGTATCGCGTTCTGCTTTTTTTTATTACAATAAAGGAAGTAAAATTCAAAATCTAATTCACAAACTTAAATATAAAGGAAATAAAGAAATTGGCGAATATATTGGAAAGCAATATGGTTTTCATCTAAATTCATCTGAAGATTATAGCAATGTTGACATAATTATTCCGGTTCCACTTCATTATAAAAAACAAATAAAGAGAGGTTATAATCAAAGCCAGTTAATTGTTAATGGACTAGCTGATAGCATGAAAAAGGAAGCAAGTTTTGACAACCTTTATCGAAAGTTTGAATCAGAAACTCAAACAAAAAAAACAAGATACAGGAGATGGGAAAATGTTAGTGAGATATTTGATGTCAAAAAGCCCGAACTGCTTGAAAATAAACATATTCTTTTGGTTGATGATGTAATTACAACCGGCGCTACTATTGAAGCATGTGCGAATGCTTTACTTAAAATTAAAGGCGTAAAAGTAAGTGTTGTGGCACTGGCTTGTACTAATCATTAAATTGATTGTTTCTGATGAGCTATCAACAAAAATAGTGGCACTTTGTCATAAAAAAACTTAAAATTTACACATTCATAATTTCACATAGTTTTATTTTATACTTTTGATTTTCTAAAAATTTCAAATATGAAAAATCTACTTTTAATAATCCTTACAACAATAACAATTTCAAGCCTGGCTCAATTTCCGGTCACTTATGATTTGCGAAATGTTAACGGACAAAATTTTGTTAGTTCAGTAAAAAGCCAGCAAGGTGGAACCTGTTGGACGCATGGAGCAATGTCAGCAATTGAAGGAAATTTGCTAATGACTGGTAATTGGATAGCTGCTGGTGATACAGGTGAACCTAATTTAGCAGAATACCATCTTGATTGGTGGAATGGATTTAACGATAACAATAATGATGATATTAATCCGCCAACTGGAAGTGGATTAAATGTGCACAATGGCGGTGATTACAGGGTAACTGCAGCTTATCTTTCAAGGGGTGAAGGTGCAGTGCGTGACATTGACGGACAAAGATTTGCTTCTCCTCCACCAAGAGATAGCATTGGATGGCGATATTATTATGTTAGAGATATTGAATGGTTTGTAGCTAAGCCAAATCTTTCAAATATTAATATTATTAAACAAAAGATAATCTCTGATGGAGTGGTTGGAACATGTATGTTTTATAGCGGTCCACTAATTGTTGGGGATTCTTCACATTATCAACCACCAAGCACACAGGATGATCCAAATCATGCAATTTCAATTATTGGTTGGAACGACTCAATAACAACTCAAGCCCCACTTCCGGGTGCATGGTTGTGTAAAAACAGTTGGGGTGTAAACTGGGGTTTAGATGGTTATTTTTGGATTTCGTATTATGATAAACATGCCGGGCAGCATCCTGAAATGGGAGCCATTTCTTTTCAAGGAGTTGACACTATGATGTATGATAAAATATATTATCATGATTATCATGGTTGGCGTGATACCAAAGCAAACACAACTGAAGCTTTCAATCATTTTGTAGCTGATAGCTCTGAAACTATTAAATCGGTGAGTTTTTATACTGCTGTTGATAGCGTTAATTATACTATAAAAATTTATGATAAATTTCAAGCCGGTGTTTTGGTCGATACTCTTTCTGTGAAGTCAGGATTTATTAATTATACCGGATTTCATACTGTTGATTTGACTCACCCTGTTTCATTACTTCCGCATGATGATTTTTATGTATATTTATATCTTTCTACCGGTGGGCAACCCTATGATAAAACTTCGGAAGTTCCTGTTCTTTTATGTGGAAATAATTCTAAAACAATTGTGACTTCATCAGCAAATCCTGGAGAAAGTTTTTATAAAAGTGGAAGCCAGTGGATTGACTTAAACACTTTTGACACAACAGCTAATTTTTGTATAAAAGCTTTAACTGATTATGGTTTTTCAACATCAGGTAATTTTAAAACTTTCGAACAAAACTATAATATCTTAGACCAAAACTATCCAAATCCATTTAGTAATGAAACAAGCATTAAATATGATTTGAAAAACTCTTCAAAGGTAGTCATAAGTGTTTATAATCTTTATGGTCAAAAAGTTGCAGTTCTTTTAGATGAATATCAATCAAGTGGAACAAAAACTATTAACTGGAATGCCACAAACTCAAACGGAGACAAATTAAAAGCCGGAATTTATATTTACGAATTGAAAACAGATTGGGGTAGATTTAGTAGAAAAATGGTGGTTGGGAAATAGCTTTTTATAATTTCCCACCTAAAACAGCAGTTTTCTTAAAGTGTTTAACTTTTCCTTCAAGGTCGAAGACTTCAACATAAATTATGTAAATACCGATATTTGCCTTTTCATTTTCTTCGGTAATTCCATCCCATGAAAAAGTGCCTTCTGTTGCAAGAAGTTCGTTTTTTATAAGATATTTTATTAATCTTCCTTTCGAATCATAAATTGTAATATTGGCAACATATCCTGCTTTATCAAATTTGTAATTAATATTTAAAACATCATTGTAACCATCATTATCCGGCGAAAATATTTCAGGTTCTGTTTTAATCTCATCACCTGTTATATTGCTTAATGAGAGTTGTGAGTTTTGATAGGCAGGAGTGGCAAAACCTACAGCCTCAGCAGCCGAATGCCAGTTTGTTTTATCTTCTGTTGGTCGTTCATAACTTAATCTTTCAAGGCTAACACCATCAGTGGAGTTTAGCAAAGCAAAGTGCATTTCTTCATTGTAAGTGAATTTGTCGATTATCCTTCCAATTTTGTCAGCTATCACAACTATTCCAAAATCATTATTATAAGTGGGGAAGGAGTTCATCTCAACAAATCCATCTGGGTTTGAAGTAAAATACTGCTGTTTTACTTTGTCAGGTTTAGTTGTTAGAACATAATATTCACCAGGGAAAATTAAATAACCTTCCATTGAAATGTCTTCAGGGTCTTCAATTGTTAAAGCAATTGTATCATAGGATGAAAGTATCATTTCTTTTAGGTCAAGTACTTTGTTTGAACGATTATAGATTTCAACAAAATCAACTCCATCATCCTTTGGGTTTGAAAGAACTTCGTTTATAACAATATCAAATGCTTCAACAGGAGCAGGAATTGCAAAAGGAATGCTGCTGTTTAATTGGATAATATTTCCAACACAATCTTTTATAGTATCCTTAATTAATAAGGAATAAATTACACCAGGCTGTAAGGGATTGGCAAGTTCAAGTATCACATACATAAAATCAGGTGATTTGATAGTTGCGCCAATAGGATTTCCAATATTGTTGTCGATAAAATAGTTTGAATTGTTTTGTAAATAAGAACTATCGAGCTTCTCATTGAAAACCACTTTAATATTTGTAGCATCAAATACAACTACTCTGCTGATTTTTGGAGCAGTAATATCAGGATTTATTGCATTAACAGAATTTACACTTCCGGGAGTTCCACCAACAGAATGAACCGATGCTTTCCAGTTTTCTTTTTCCCCACAAGGATTTAAAGGGTCAATTTGTTCGAGTGACCAGCCACCATCTTTTTTTAAGGAGTTTTGATACCAGTCATCAGTATATGAAACTGAAGAAATCATTTGTCCTGACTGATTGAAAAGTGTAATTGTTTGCCCTGCATTAGTAAGAGAAAAGCTAGAAAAAGTTATAATATCCCCAAAAGGGCTTAAATATGGCTCAGCATCATCTTTTGCTAAAATCAAATACGAATTTCCTTGAATTATAACATCAGGTAAAATTTTGTCAGAGATTCCAATTCTTAAAGTCCAGTCTTTTAAATTAATCGAGATTGATGTTCTATTGTAAAGTTCAAGGTATTCATAATTTGGCAAGCCCGCCGGTGGGTCAGGGTCAGCCATGATTTCATTAATTAAAATATCAAAAGTTTCAGGAATGTAGTAAATAAAAGCCTCATTAAAAACCGGACTTATATTTCCTTTTAAATCTTCAATATTGCTAATTGTGATTGTATTCTGAACACCTAATGCAAAACTGTTGGCAAAGGTTAGATGCACAAGTGCAGTATTATTTGCATCTAAAATTGCCAATGCAGGTTTTCCAATACCATTATTTACTATGTAATTATTAACATTTTCAGCAATAGTTTTGTTTAAGGATTCTGTAAATTCAATATCAAGTTCAATAGATGAAACAACACTTAGCTTAGAAATATCCGGTGGAATTGTGTCAACTGTTATTGCACCGACAACAAAATCATCAAAATAGAATTTTGTGCTATTGCTTGTGGTATATTTACAAAACACACCAAAAAAGGAAGAAGTTGAATAAGTGTTGTCGGTGGTTGTTCCTTCGAGCAAGAAGTTGTTACCACCAAGTGGGTCGCTAAAAAGATTCCATAATCCTGTGTTGTCACGAGTGACTTTTATTCTTAAGGTATTTGTTGAATTATTTGTATATGCAACAGTTCCACTTATAATTTTTGTTGATAAAGTACCATCTTGTCGAAAAAGGGCGATACTATCGTTTGTTTCACCAATTTGCACAAAATATCCATTTAAAGAGCCTTCAATATTTGCATTGTTGGATGTTAAATAAACTCTTGCATTATTATTCCCGGATGTTTGAAAGGATAATTTCACCCAAAACTGCCATTCCGTATTGCTAATTAATGAGTTTGTAGTGGATAAGGAAGAAGTGTCGGCACCAATGGAATTCAAATGAAGCTGATTGCTTGAATTTACTTCAAACTGGCTCACATCTCCTGTCCACGTTGGATTTGAAGTGAAATCACCATCAGTAAAATCATCATTAATCTGTGCTGATATGAAAATGGGAAATATTAGTAACAATAATAATATCTTTCGCATAAACCTGGAATTAGATTTTAAAAAGGTAAATATACTATTTTTGTGAAAAGCTATTACTAAGATTTAAAGTTTAATATTATTGGATGAAGAAAATTTATCTGTTTATAACTCTAGCCATATTGCTATTAATGCAATTACCTTTTCTTACAGCTGATCCTGATAAGCTTGTTGATGTTAGCACAAGAGGGGCATGGACTGACGAAGGGCTTTATGCATCTCAAATCAGTAACTTAGTAAATGGGTATGAATTTGATATAGAAGAAAACAATACTTTTGTTAGGGGGCCAGTTTTTAATGTTATTCAACTTCCATTTTTTTACATTTTTGGTACAAAACTAATTGTCAGCAGATTGATAGTTCTTTTATTTACAATTTTCACCTTATTGCTTTTCGTAAAATCTAAAAATCACGTATTTGCATTTTTTTTAACAATAACAACTTTAACACAATTTCATATTTTTCAATTTACGCATTATGGATTAGCCGAAATGATGGGTGTTAATTTTATTATGCTCAGTCTTTACTTTTATTTAAAATTTTATGATTCCGGTAGGTTGAAAATCAAGTGGCTTTTTATTGCATCCCTGATGATATTCTTATGTTATTCGACAAAAATTCAATATTTA
>JAIPBB010000073.1 GCA_021739805.1 Saprospiraceae bacterium
TATAGAATAATTTTGATAATCCTGTCCAGTCATAAGCTGAAGTGAGGTATCTTCTAAGCGACATCATTAATTCACCCGGGTTTGCATCGCGTGGACATGATTCAGTACAATCGCCACAATAATAGCAAAGCCATGGGGAAACATTAGCAACAAGGCTATCTTTCAGCCCCATTTGTGCCTGTCGGATTACTGTTCTTGGAAATAGCGATCCATCTTCGGTGAGAGGACAAGTGGCTGTGCAGTTTCCGCAATGAAAACATTCGTTCCAGTCCTTAACACCATATTGTAACAGGTCTTGTTTTAAATTAGGATTTACTCTTTGGCTCATACTTTTTCCTCCATAATTGTTGAAAGTTCTTTAGCTCTGGATTCTATATATTCAAGTGAAAGATCCTTGATGCTTTTATTGATTTTTCCGTTAAGAATACTCTGAATAACACGTGAAGCTGCTGCCGAAGCTTGTGCAACTGTGTCGGGAATATCTTTAGGTCCCTGGCAAACTCCGGCTATGCTGATTCCTCCTGTGAAAGTATTAACAGGATCACTAATATAGTTGGATTCGTTCATCCATCCATCCTGGTCAACTGTTAATCCTAACATCTTAGCTAAATCAATGGAATCTTTAGTGGCTTCAAGACCAACCGCAAGAATAACCATATCGAAATTTTCTTCGATGATTTTAGCACCTTCGATATCTTCACTTCTTAACCTTAGCTGTTCGCCACATTGCTCAACAGTTGCTGTTCTGCCACGGATGATATTTATTCCTTCATTGTTTATTCTTTCATAGAATTCTTCATATCCTTTTCCAAAAGCACGCATATCAATGTAAAATTCAGAAACTTCTGCTTTGGGAAGTTTTTCTTTTACAAGATGAGCAAGTTTTAATGAATACATGCAGCATACTTTTGAGCAGTATTTGTTATGGTTTTCATCCCTGCTTCCAACACAGTGAATAACTGCAACTTTATTTGGGATTTCTCCTTGTCCATTTTGAAATATCCAATTGCCTTTTTTGTCCTGTGTTCGGGATATTATATTTCCTTCGGTTGGACCTGCGGCATTTATTAATCTTTCTAGTTCAAGTGAGGTAAGTACATTCGGGAATTTACCATATCCAAACTGGTCGGCTTTTTTAGCATCAAAAGTTTTGAAGCCGGTTGCAACAATAATATTACCGACATTAATTTCAACTTCTTCATCTTTACAGTTATAATCGATACAATTTGGAACAGGACAAACTTTCTGACAAACTCCACATTTTCCATCTTCCTGAATATAGCGGCAGTGTTCGGCATCAAGAATATACTTGTTTGGAACTGCCTGCGGAAATGGAATGTAGATTGCTTTTCTTAAGCTTGTTTCCGAGTCAAATTCACTTGGAACTTTCACAGGGCATTTTTCAGCACAAGTTCCACAACCAATACATGTTGCAACATCAACAAATTTGGCTTTTTTAAGAACTTTAACTTTGTAGTCCCCGGGAACTCCTTCAACTGACCTGATTTCGGAATAAGTCATTAATTCAATGTTTGGGTGTTGCCCTACATCAACCATTTTTGGTGTAAGAATACAAGCCGCACAGTCGAGTGTCGGGAATGTTTTATCAAACATCGCCATATGACCACCGATAGTTCCTGATTTTTCAACTAGAAATACTTTTTGATTTCCGCCTGCAATTTCTAACGAAGCCTGAATACCAGCAATACCGCCACCAATGACGAGAGTATTTGGATTTACATCAGCAATATCAGGTTTTGCTGCTTCTTCAAAAGCTACACCGTAAACTGCACAGGCAACAATTGCTTTTGCTCTGTCAGTATCGGATTTTTTCAATGCTCCGTGTTCCTTGAAACTTGCCAATATGACATTGTTCGGCTTTCCACCGGCTTTCACTAAAGCCTTTGTGAAAAAAGGCTTATACATTCCTGCTTCATCGCCTGCAATTATAATCCTCGAGAGATTATTCTCCTTAATCTGTTTGACAATAAAGTCAGGATTTGTTAGTGATATTCCGGCTGACTGCCAGGTAACACGGACGTTTGGAATTTTCTTAGCATAATTTTCTACATCTTTATTATCAACGACATCAGTGTGCCCATTTGATAATTTGCAGAAGTAGATTGCTGTTAAATTGTTTTCTGCCATAAGAACGTCCTTTATCTATTAATTAATTATATATTTGTTAGTATTCAATATTTATCAATAATCTAAAAATCAGCATAAACTGTATCATTACACAATAATCTTTCTGTATATAATACTTGTTATTAATAACTATGAAAATTAAAAGTAAGAATCAGACCTAACAATGACGATTGTCAGATTTTCTTATGACTTATATCATGTTTTATATGTAGGTCTGACATTAAGCAAAGGGACATGATGATAATAAAAATTATATTTGATTTATTCATAAATTCTTACAATTTTTGTTAATTCACACTACCATAAAGGATTTTTTATAATTTTAACCTTTTTCTTACATAAATTAAAATAAAGAAATACCAGGCAAGAGGGATGCATGATTTAATTAATAATGGAAATATTGAATGTAGAATAATTGAAGTGCATGGACTCGTCCAGGGAGTTGGGTTCAGACCTTTCATTTATAGAATTGCTACAAGATTTAATCTATTCGGATGGGTTGAAAACCGCACAGATTGTGTAAAAATTAAAGTTCAAGGTGATAGTTTGGATATTGAAAATTTTATTCAAGCTATTACAAATGAAGCACCTGTTGCATCAAACATCCGTAAAATAAGTTCAGTAAATGCGAATATTGAACGTTTCAGTAATTTTTGTATTGTGAAGAGTAATGATAATACAAAAAACGTAACAGAAATCAGCCCCGATATTGCAGTTTGTTCTGATTGTTTGGATGATATGAAATCTCAAAATCACAGAATTAATTATCCATTTATTAATTGCACTAATTGTGGTCCAAGATTTTCAATTATAAAGGATTTGCCTTACGATAGAGAAAAAACTACTATGAACAAATTTCCTATGTGTGAGGTTTGTAAAGGTGAATATGAAGATATACTCAACAGAAGATTTCATGCTCAACCTGTAGCATGCTGTCATTGTGGCCCACAGTATTCTTTAATTATAAATGATAAAATTATTGATGATTTAGATGAGATTCTGGTTAATACTTCTGATTTAATTTCAAATGGTAAAATTGTTGGTATTAAAGGGGTTGGTGGTTTTTTCATTGCTTGTGATGCGCAGAATGAAGAAACAGTTTTAAAATTAAGAGAACTAAAAAACAGGGAAGCTAAACCATTTGCTGTAATGTTTCGGGATATTGAAAGCGTAAAGGAATATGCATTAACAAACGAAATTTCTGAAAAATCTTTGAGGTCATGGCAACGCCCGATTGTATTATTGGAGCAAAAGAAAGTGCTTGCTCTAAGTGTAAATAAAGATCTAAATTCAATCGGTATTATGCTGCCATATATGCCGATTCACTATTTGATTTTTGAGAGACTTTCAATTCCTGCAATAGTATTAACAAGTGGGAATTTTGCTGATGAACCAATAATCATTGATAATGAAATTGCTGAACAAAAACTTCTTAAAATTTGTGATGCATTATTGACTTACAACAGAGATATTTTCAACAGAACTGATGATTCAGTCGTGATGGAAGTGAATGGAGTTGAGAGAGTAAGTCGCCGTTCAAGAGGATATGCTCCCTCTCCTATTCAATTATTTCATAATGTTGATGGAATATTAGCTGCCGGTGCTGAAATGAAAAATAGTTTTTGTATTGGGAAATCATGTCAGGCAATTATGAGCCAGCATATTGGTGAATTAAATAATATTGAAACTTACAGTTTTTATAAAGAAACAATCGAAAGGTTTAAATCACTTTTCAGAGTTCAACCTGAAATTATTGTTCACGATTTACATCCTGATTATCTTTCAACAAAATATGCAAATGAATCTAACTTGAAAAAAGTTGCTGTTCAGCATCATCATGCTCACATTGCATCTTGTATGGCTGAACACAATCTTAATGAAACCGTTATTGGAGTTAGTTTTGACGGTACAGGATTAGGAACTGATGGAAATATTTGGGGCAGTGAATTCCTGCTTGCTGATTTAAACAATTTCACCAGATTTACACATTTCGATTATATTCCAATGCCGGGTGGTGATAAAGCTGCAAAAGAACCCTGGCGAATGGCAGTGTCTTATTTATATAAGGTGTTTGGAAATGATTTTGTAAATTTGGATTTAGCTTTTTTGAAAAATATTAAAACTGATAATATTGAACTTATTACTCAGGCAATTGATAAAAAAATTAATTGTCCTTTGACATCCAGTTCGGGAAGATTATTTGATGCGATTGCAGCTATAATAAATTTATGCACAGTTTCAACTTTTGAAGCAGAAGCACCAATCCGACTGGAATCAATTATTGATAAAAGTTGTAAAGAGTATTACAATTATGATAGAAATGATACTATTTCTTTTGCATCAACGATAAAAGAAATTGTACAGGATATTAAAAATGGAATGGATAATTCCATAATTTCGGCAAAGTTTCATAATACTGTAATTGATATTGTTCGAGATGTTGTTATTGAAATGAGATTGAAATATTATAATAATAATGTAGTTCTTTCAGGGGGAACTTTTCAAAATAAGTATCTTTTAGGAAGATTGGAAAAGGTTTTGACTAAGAATGGATTTAATGTTTATACCCATAGCAAAGTGCCTACTAACGATGGTGGAATTGCTTTGGGACAATTAGTAATAGCAGCTAAAAGAAGGGAATTAAAATGTGTTTAAGTATTCCGGCAGAAATTATTTCTATTGATGGAAATATGGCTAAAGTTTCGATAGGTGGAGCAATTTATAATGCAGGGCTTCAATTTTTGGAAGATGCAAAAGTTGGCGAATTTGTATTACTACATTCAGGTTACGCAATTCAAAGGTTGAGTTTGGAAGAAGTTGAAGAAACAAAAAAGCTATTGCAGGAATTGATAGATGCGAGTGATGAGATGGAGAAGGCCGGTAATCAGTAATCGGTGTTCAGTATTTTGAGAAGGCAAAAGTAAAAAGGCAAAAGGCAAAAGAAGGGGAGAATGGTCAAGGGGGAGAGCATGAGAAACAATTCAAAGCGTCATTGCGAAGGAGGAACGACTGAAGCAATCCCTTAAATAAGTGCGGTGAAGATTATTAACAGATTGCTTCGCTTCGCTCGCAATGACGAATGCTTTGAGCAATTGATTAAAAAACCATGAGAAACAAGTAACGAGCAACAAGAAACGAGAAACGAGCAACGAGTAACGAGTAACGAGAAACGAGAAACCAGAAACCAGTAACAAGAAACGAGAAAAAGTGAAATTCATAGACGAATATAGAGACAAAGAAATTGTTGAGAAGCTTGTTCAGCAAATTAAGTCTATTTCAAAAAAGGAAATTTCTTTAATGGAAGTTTGTGGTGGTCACACTATGTCAATTCGGAAATTTGGAATCCCTTCTCTTTTACCAAAAAATATAAAATTACTGTCAGGTCCGGGTTGTCCTGTTTGTGTTACTGATAAGAAATTTATAGACCATGCTGTAGCTTTGAGTAGAGTCGAAAATGTGATAATTACAACTTTCGGTGACTTAATTCGGGTTCCGGGTTCAACTTCTTCACTTGAAAAAGAAAAAGCCAATGGAAATGATATTAGAATAGTATTGTCATCTTTAGATGCTTTGGAAATTGCAAAACAAAACCCAAACAGCAAAATAGTTTTCTTAGGAATTGGATTTGAAACAACTGCCCCAACATCTGCAGCAACAATTCTTGAAGCTGAAAAGCAAGGAGTAAAAAACTTCTTTGTTCTTAGTTCTCACAAAATTATGCCACCGGCAATGTCGGCTTTGATTGATGAAGGAGTTAAAATTGATGGTTATATTTGCCCCGGACACGTTACAACGATTACAGGAACTGATATTTATAATGATATTCCAAAGTTGTACAAATTAGGATGTGTAGTCGCTGGTTTTGAACCAACAGATATTCTACAAGCAATTTTAATGTTAGTTAAGCAAATTGAATCTAATACTCCAAAGGTTGAAATAGCTTATAAAAGAGCTGTAAAGAAAGAAGGAAATCCTACTGCCAAAAAAATCATGAATGATGTTTTTGAAACAAAAGATGATTGGTGGAGAGGCTTGGGAGTTCTTGCAAATAGTGGTTTGGCAATAAAAGAAAAATATAAATCATTCGATGCTTCAAAAGCAATTAAAGTTGAAATTGAAAAAACAATTGAGATAAAAGGCTGTATTTGTGGCGAAATATTAAAAGGACTTAAAACTCCAAAGGATTGTAAATTATATTCAAAAGTTTGTACACCTGTAAATCCAATTGGGGCATGTATGGTTTCAAGTGAGGGAGCTTGTCATGCATTTTATAAGTACAAGTTATAGGCAATATGTGAAATGAGGGTAT
The DNA here is from genome assembly GCA_021739805.1 of Saprospiraceae bacterium. Next base: position 6,458 of record JAIPBB010000073.1, read on the forward strand.
TATACATTATATTAGTCTTTATAAGTGCGTTAGGGATTGTTGAGTCGGCAATAAATCTTTATCAGGAAGAAATCGATTATGAAAATCGATGTATATATTATATGGATAGAGGCGAGTTCACAATGGCAGAAGAAGATTTAGTTAAAATAAAGAATAAAGGAACTAACGATGTTTTAAATTATAATAATTGGGGAATATTATATTATAAACTTGGTAAGTTTGAAAAATCTATTCACTATTATAATAAATCTATCACATTAGATGACTCATATGACATAGCATATTATAATAGAGGAATATCTAAAGAAGAACTAAAGGATTATAAAGGTGCTATAAATGATTACAACATTGCTATCGAGTTAAATAATAAGTACGCAAATGCCTATAATAATCGTGGTTATTCTTTAATGCAATTAGGTCTGTATGATGAAGCATTACTTGATTTTCTAAAAGCGTATGAATTGGATTCATTTCATCGTGCAATTGGAAATATAATATCTGTTTATGAAGTTAAGAATGATTGTGAGAAAATAATTAAATATTGTGAATATTATAATGAGCAATTTACACCCAGAAAAATTGCATATTATACAATGGCTAAATGTAAGGAAAAACTTGGGGATACAATAGGTGCAAAAAATGATTATAAATTGATGAAACAAACTATAGATCAGCCAAATTCTGAAGAAGTAATAGCGAAATTAGATAATATTGAAAACGAAAAAAGTTTTATCATTAAAACAATAAATTACAATTACTTAATAATGGGAATCTTGTCAATTCTATTATTTCTATTTTGTTTACTTAAACTAACAAAGCTCAAAGCGAAAAAAAATCGTTTAAAACACATTTATTAAAATCGAGTATTTAAAAGTCTAATTTTGAAATTATCAGTAAATAAAAAATTAATGAGCGAAAAAAATAAAATACTTTTAAGTCACGGCAGCGGAGGAAAATTAACCCATAATTTAATTAAGGATATATTCTTAAAATACTTTAATAATGATATTTTGGGTAAGCAAACCGATTCGGCTTTATTAAATATTGATACAAAGGATTTGGCTTTTACAACAGATTCTTATGTAGTTGACCCGATTTTCTTTCCGGGTGGTGATATTGGAAAATTGGCTGTTTGTGGTACTGTGAATGATTTGGCTGTTTCAGGTGCAAAGCCATTATATCTAAGTGCATCATTTATTATTGAAGAAGGATTTCCAATTGATGACCTTGAAACAATTGTTAAATCAATGGCTAAGGAAGCAAAAAAGGCAGGAGTAAAAATCGTTACCGGCGACACTAAAGTTGTTGATAAAGGAAAATGTGATAAGATTTTTATAAATACTACTGGAATTGGGTCATTATCAAAAGATAGATTGGAAATTTCTTCAGGCTCTCAAATTGAAATCGGTGATAAAATTATTGTAAACGGAAATATTGGCGAACATGGTATGGCTGTGATGTCTGCTAGAAATGAACTGAATTTCGAAGCAAATGTTGAATCCGATTGTGCGAGTTTAAATGGATTGATTCATAATATTTTATGGGCATCAAAGAATGTGAAATTTATGAGAGATGCCACACGAGGAGGAGTCGGGACTGTTTTATGTGAAATTGCCGGAAACAAGAAATTTGGAATTGAAATAGAAGAGACGAAATTGCCAATAAGTGAGAATGTAAAAGGAATGTGTGAGATTTTTGGATTCGACCCACTTTATGTTGCAAACGAAGGCAAATTGATAGTAATCGTTCCCAGAAAATTTGCAAACAAAGTTTTAACGGTTATGAAAAGTCATGAACTTGGAAAGAACAGCTCAATAATTGGCCAAATAGTTAAAACTAATAAAGGACTTGTTGTTTTAAAAACAGAAATTGGTGGAAGCCGAATAGTTGATATGTTAAGCGGAGCTCAATTGCCTCGAATTTGTTAATGTTAAAAGGCTAAGGAGAAGGCTAAGGAGAAGGATGAAAATTAGTAGTTAATAGGCAGTAGGCAAAAAAGAAGATGTTCGAAGCGATAGTCAGACCGAGTACCACGCTTTGATGAAATAAGAATTTTGAACGAAAATAGCAGCGTGGTGTATCGAGGGATGACGGATAGGCGAAAGTAAAAAGGCAAAAGGCTAAGGATAAGGATAAGGCAAAAGGTAATCATACAAATCTGCATCAAACTACGACAAACGAGCAACGAGAAAAAAGAATATGCTGAAATGCTGGTTAGAATTATAACTCTAGGCACTCTAGGCACTCCAAACTTTAGGCACTTAATAGCAACAACGTACTGAAACTTGCAACTTGTTATAAAAATAAATAGAAAGAAAAAATTAGAAATCACGAAATGCACGAACTCTCAATAGCAATGAATATTATGAATATTGCCTCAGAAGCATTGAAAAATGAAAATCTGGAGACAATAAAAGAAATTGAGATTGATGTTGGAACACAGTCAGGAGTTCTAATTGATTCGCTTAAATTTGCATTTGAAATGACAGTGAAAGATACACTTAACGAAAATATCAAACTTACTATTAATAAAATACAGGCAAAATCAAAATGCCGACAGTGCGGAAAAGTTTTTAAAATTGAAGAATATTATACACCCTGTCCGAAATGTGGGAGTTTTGATTCAGGAATAATTCAGGGTAAGGAGTTAAAAGTAAAATCATTATTTTTGGACTGAGTTTAGAGTAGGCAGTTAGCAGTAGGCAAAGTAAAAAGGCTAAGGAGAAGGCTAAGGCTAAGGAGAAGGATGAAAATTAGTAGTAGGCAAAAAAAAGATGTTCGAAGCGATAGTCAGACCGAGTACCACGCTTTAATAAAATAAGAATTTTGAACGAAAATAGCAGCGTGGTGTATCGAGGGATGACGGAAAGGCAAAAGAAAAAAGAAAAAAAAGATTAAATAACATAAAAACCAACAATCATGTGTGATACTTGCGGATGTGGCGACGACAGCCATAAAGTAACAATAAGAAAACCAGGTGAAAGTGTTGATAATTCTCATCAACATACATATTCTCATTCTCATGACCATAAGCATGATGACGATTTGCATCATCATAGCCATCACCACCATTATCATCATAATCACGAAAAGGGTGATTCCGAACATAATCATGACCATGAATTAACTCATAAAGAGCATGAGCATGACCACGAACATACTCATGAGAAAAGAACAGAAATTAGAATTGAGCAAGATATTTTAAGTCAGAATAATTTGCTTGCTGAACGTAATCGTGGTTATTTTGAAGCTAAAAATATTCTTGCTTTAAATCTTGTTAGTTCGCCGGGTTCGGGCAAAACCAGTTTGTTAGAAAAGACAATAACTGAGCTAAAAGACGAAATTGATTTCTTTGTTATCGAAGGTGACCAGCATACTATGAATGATGCCAATAGAATCAATAAAACAGGTGTTCCCGTAATTCAAATTAATACAGGAAATGGTTGTCATCTTGATTCTGATATGGTGAATACCGCATTTAAAGAATTAAATATTACTAACGATTCCGTTTTAATGATAGAAAATGTCGGCAATTTAGTTTGTCCATCATTATTTGATTTGGGAGAAAAGAAAAGAGTAATTATTATTAGTGTAACGGAAGGAGACGATAAACCAATCAAATACCCAACAATGTTTGAATCATCTGACCTTTGCATAATAAACAAAATCGACCTTTTGCCTTATGTTGATTTTGATGTTGAACAAGCAAAAACCTATGCCAAACAAGTAAACCATCATATTGAATTTATTGAGCTATCGGTAAAAACGGGTGAAGGGATGGAGAGGTGGTATGAGTGGTTGAAGGAGGAAAAGAAATGCTAATGTTTTTTTCTGACTTTGACTTTTGAATACTTCAATACTTTTTTACAGACTTTTAGTCACTTATTTTCTTTCTACCAATTAAAAAGTAATCGTAAAGGAATAATGAAACTACCGAAACAAGTCCAATAGCCAGAATTACATACCAAATTTCAGAAGGATTATATTTATCCCACAAATAATTAGTATAATCTGTAATGTTCATATTCATTTTGTCAGCAGAAATGGCCAAATATTGGTTTTGTGATAACCCATCAGGGATTATATATCCTTGCTCTAAAATCTCTTGTTGAACGAATTGTGTTTTATCTGACATTGATTGGTAAACAAAACCGGAAATCAATCCTGCAAACAAATTCCCCAGAAACATTGGAATATATGAAAAGCCCATATATAATGCTTTTTTATCAGGTGGAGCAATTCTTCCTATATATTCATTAATTTTTGGAGAACCTGCCATCTCTCCTATTGCAAAAACAAACATTCCAAGCATTACATAAAGAACGTTTTGTGTTACAAGTGTGAATGCCATTCCAATTGAACAAACTAGAAATCCTGCTGTCATCGAACGTAATGGCTTTAATTTCATGACTATTGATGAGACTATCACTTGAAAAATAATAATAAATAAAGCATCAAAATTTGTTATGAATTCAGCTTCCATTTGACCATCAGGTGTTCCATACTCTTTACTGAAAAATGGAATATTAATATAAAAAAAATCATATATAACGGATGTATCAACCCATTGACTGATAAAAACCGGTAAAGTGAAAAATAGCTGAAGATACATTGTCCAAAAACCTGATACTATTAAAAGGAAAATCATAAATTTAGAGTCCAAAACTACAACTCCAATGTTTTTAAATATTTTGCCAATAGATTTAAGAATTGGATCAGTGTTAAGTTTTCTATCAGGTTCCTTATAAAACAAAAGCAAAATAAAGTTTAGTGCAACAATAGCTGCTGAAATATAAAACACTTTATCATAATCATCTTTATATAATAAAGTTACCATGGGTCCAAAAAAAGCACCAGCATTTACCATCATATAAAAAATCCCAAATCCTATAGACTCATTTTTTTCATTTGTTGTTTTAGCAATGGTTGCGATAATTATTGGTTTAAACATTGCAGCACCAATGGCAAGATATATATAAGCTATAAATACTCCTGTAAATGTATCAAACATTGGCAAAAATATAAATGCTGACACATAGATTATAAACGACAGAAATAGCATTTTTTTATATCCATATTTATCTGCAATTGCTCCTGTTATAACAGGTAGAAAATATAGAATGGCTGTTCCGATTCCCATTATCAAACCCTTCTGAGTTTGAGTAAACTCTAAGCCACCTTCATCAGATGAGCCGGTTAGGTAATTAGCAAAAAGCATAAACAAACCATACCATGCCCATCGTTCAATAAGTTCAATTGAATTGGCAATCCAAAAAGTTTTTGGAAAGCTAAAAAAAACACTTCTTTTATTTGTCATTTAATAAAATTTTAGGAGGCTAATGTATGAAATTTTGGTAAATTTGAAACAAAAAATCAAATGGTCATTCTGTTGTCATTAGGTGGTCATTAAGTTGTCATTAAGTTGTCATTAAGTTGTCATTTGGTTGTCATTAAGTTGTCATTCAATGGTCATTAAATGGTCATTAAATGGTCATTCGGTAGTCATTCAATGGTCATTCAGTGGTCATTCAATTGTTAAATTATTAAATGACAATAAATGACAGTCAAGCAAAAGACTATCAATGACAGCGAAGCAAATGACGCCGAAGGCAAATGACGCAAAGCAAATGACGCCCGAAGGGCTAATGACGCAAAGCAAATGACCGTAAATTAAAAAGACAAAAAAAGAATTAAATTATTAATACATAAAATAAAATACTATGTTAGAAATAGGAAACAAAGCACCCGACTTTTCACTTCAGAATCAAAGTGATGAAACAATTAGTTTAAAAGATTATTCAGGTAAATGGCTGGTTGTATATTTTTACCCAAAGGATAATACTTCGGGATGTACGAAAGAAGCATGTGATTTTACTGAGAAGTATAATGAATTCACCGAACTCGATTGCGATGTTGTTGGTGTAAGCCCCGACAGTGTTAGCTCCCATCAAAATTTTATTAGTAAACAAAGTTTAGGAATCACACTTTTAAGCGACCCAGACAAATCAATGATTAAAGAATACGGAGCCTGGGGATTGAAAAAGAATTATGGAAAAGAATATGAAGGTTTGATTAGGTCAACCTTTATTGTCTCCCCTACCGGAAAAATTGCAGCAATTTGGAAAAATGTAAAAGTTCATCAAAAACGAAAAGATGGAATTTTAAAACATGTTGATGTGGTTAAGGAAAAGTTGGAAGAGTTGAGGAAGTAGCAGTAATCGGTGTTCAGTATTCGGTGTTCGGTGTTTGGTGTTCAGATGCACGATGCACGATGCACGATGCAAGATGCAAGATACAAGATACAAGATGCAAGATACAAGATACACGATGCAAGATGCAAGATACAAGATGCACGATGCACGATGCACGATGCAAGATGCAAGATACAAGATGCAAGATGCAAGATGCAAGATACAAGATACAAGATGCAAGATGCAAGATGCAAGATTCAAGATGCAAGATGCAAGATGCAAGATACAAGATGCAAGATGCAAGATGCAAGATACAGGATAGACACAAGATACAGGATGCAAGATGCAAGATACGAGCAACAAGCAATAGTACTTCTGCTCCGCTCATTGTCCAGTAAACGAGCAACGAAAAACGAGAAACGAGAAGCAAGCCACGAGCAACGAGAAAATGTACCTAAACACCCACTCATATTACAGCCTTCACTACGGCACAATGTCACCTGAACAATTAGTTGAAAAGGCTAAAGAACTTGGTATTGCGGCTTTGTGCATGACAGATATTAATAACTCAAGCGGAATGCCTGACTTTGTTAAGCTGTGTACTCAAAATGGCATTAAACCAATTGGTGGCATTGAGTTTAGAAATGGAAATGAGTTTTTATATTTCGGAATTGCTAAAAACAACGAAGGTTTCAAAGAATTAAACGAATGTGTTACTGCTCGAAACCTTTCAGATAAACCATACTTTTCTGTTGCACCTGATTTTAATAATGTTTTTATTGTTTATCCTTTTGCAGGAAATTTCCCGAACAAACTAAAAGAAAATGAATTTATTGGGGTAAAACCATGGGAAATAAACAAGCTTTTGTTTTCTAATAAAAAAACTGATAAATCAAAAATGCTAATTCAGCATCCGGTCACTTTTTCCGATAATAAAAGTTATTATTTGCATAAAAACCTAAGAGCCATTGACAACAATATTTTGTTTAGTCAACTGGAAGAAAAACAAATAGCTTCGACTCATGAGATGTTTATGCCCATAGATAAGCTCCTGGAATATTATGAGCAATTCCCACAAATAATTAAAAACACTGAAAAACTTATCGAAAGCTGCGAAATTTCATTTGATTTCAAATCCTATAAAAACAAACGAACTTTTACTTCAAGCAGTTATGATGATAAAAATCTTCTTCAAAAACTGGCATATGAGGGTTTAAAATACAGATATAAAAATAAGAAAGAAGCCAAAAAACGTGTTGACCATGAACTTGAAATAATCCATGAACTGGGTTTCTCTTCATATTTCTTGATAACATGGGATATAATTCGCTATTCACTTTCGCGTGGCTTTTATCATGTAGGAAGGGGAAGCGGAGCAAATAGTGTAGTTGCTTATTGTTTGAAAATTACTGATGTTGACCCAATTGAACTAGATTTATATTTCGAGAGATTTTTGAACCCAAAACGAACCAGCCCACCCGATTTTGATATTGATTATTCGTGGAAAGACCGTGACGATGTTCAGGATTATATTTTTAAGCGTTACGGGCGTGAGCATACTGCTTTGCTTGGAACAATGTCAACTTTCAAAGGAAACTCAATTTTGCGTGAGTTGGGCAAGGTTCACGGGCTTCCAAAGGAAGAAATTGATGAATTAATAAAAAATCCAAATGACGAACTAAATAAAAATTCAATCACAAAAAGAATAAAAGACCTTATTCCACAATTAATGAACTTCCCTAATCTCAGAAGCATTCATGCAGGTGGAATTTTGATTTCGGAGAAACCAATCACATACTACACAGCTTTGGATATGCCTCCAAAAGGACTTCCAACTACTCAATGGGATATGTATGTTGCCGAAGATTTAGGTTTTGAAAAACTGGATATTTTAAGCCAAAGGGGAATTGGTAAAATCCAGGAATGTGTTGATATTATTAAGCAAAATCAGGGAATTAATATTGATGTTCATCAGGTTGAGAAGTTCAAGAAAGATGAAAAAGTAAAATTTCAACTGCGAACAGGAGAAACCAATGGTTGCTTTTATATCGAAAGTCCTGCAATGCGTGGCTTGCTAAAAAAATTAAGATGCGATAATTATTTGAGCCTTGTTGCGGCAAGTTCAATTATTCGTCCGGGTGTTGCAAAGTCGGGAATGATGCGGCAATATATTCAACGATTTCATAAACCGGATAGCTTTGAGTATTTACATCCTGTTATGAAAGACCAACTTCAAGAAACCTTTGGTGTGATGGTTTACCAGGAAGATGTTTTGAAAATCTGTCATCATTTTGCAGGGCTTGATTTGGCTGATGCCGATGTTTTACGAAGGGCAATGAGCGGGAAATCACGTTCGAAAAAGGAGTTTCAAATTATAGTAGATAAATTTTTCAGCAATTGCAAAAGCTATGGCTATCCCGATGAACTCACCAAGGAAGTCTGGCGACAAATCGAATCTTTCGCCGGCTATTCATTTTCCAAAGCACATTCTGCTTCCTATGCTGTTGAAAGCTTTCAAAGTCTTTATTTAAAAGCTTATTTTCCATTGGAGTTTATGACAGCCGTGATAAACAATTTCGGTGGATTTTATCGTACATGGGTTTATTTTAATGAAGCTAAACGACAAGGTGCAAATATTGAATTGCCATGCGTAAACAATAGTAATTACAAGACCTGTATAAAGGGAATAAACATTTATATTGGCTTTGTTCATATTGCAAATCTCGAAAACAAAGTTTCTAATTCAATTCCTGATGAAAGAGAAAAAAATGGTGATTTCGAAAGTCTTGAAGATTTTGTGAGCCGCATAAATATTGGCATAGAGCAGATTATTGTGCTAATTAGGATTGGGGCTTTTCGTTTTATCGGAAAAAGCAAGGCTGAGTTGCTTTGGGAAGTTCATATGCTGCTGGGTAAAAACAAACCCAATCCGGTTTATAATTCACTGTTTAGCACTCCTGCAAAAACCTTTAAACTTCCCCAGCTCGAATATAATCAAACAGAAGATGCCTATGATGAGATTGAATATCTTGATTTTCCGGTAAGCCTTTCCTACTTCGATTTGCTTGAAACAAAATTCCGTGGTGAGTATTTCGCAAAAGACCTAATAACGAATGTTGGGAAAAATGTAAAAATGCTTGGCAATCTGGTTACACTAAAATACGTGAAAACCGTAAAAAAAGAGTGGATGCACTTTGGAACTTTCCTGGATATACATGGAGAATTCTTTGATACAGTTCATTTTCCAAATTCCTTAAAACACTATCCCTTTAAAGGCCGTGGAGTATATTTGCTTTATGGAAAAATCACCGAAGAATTTGATTTTCCAAGTATTACAATTGAGAAAATGGCAAAGCTGCCGTTGATGAAAGACCCGAGAGCATAGAATAAATCTTAAATCAAAAATCGTTAATCTCCCGACACTTCGTACATGGGACAGGCTTGTTCTTAAATCAATTTGGATTTTGCCAATCTCAACCCTGCCAGAGTTCTATATACCAACATTTAATAAACCGAAAAAACTTGCTGAATTCTTTGAGTCTTAACTCTGGCAGGGTTTTCACAACACACATAAATCCAAAACCCACAAATGCCTGAAATTTTTTTATCCATAAATTACAAACAATTAAATATATTTCTTTATCTTTGAAAACCGACAATCATATTTTGTAACTGTTATGAGTAAAAAAAATAAAACTATTACAGTAGAAGGTAGTGAAATAAATGTTTTGGCTACTAATGAACAAGATTATATTTCGTTAACTGATATGGTACGTGATATTGATAATGGACTTGTTTTAATAGAAAAATGGTTAAGAAATAAAAACACTATTGAGTTTCTGGGAATTTGGGAAGAAATTTATAATCCCATTTTTAATTCCCCCGAATTCGGGGGAATTAAAAATCAAGCCGGATTAAATCGTTTTGCTCTTTCTGTAAAACAATGGATTGAAAAGACAAATGCAATTGGTATAATTGCCAAAGCGGGTCGGTATGGAGGTACATATGCTCACAAAGATATTGCTTTTGAATTTGCTTCATGGATTTCACCTAAATTTAAAATCTTTCTAATTAAAGAGTTCCAACGCCTTAAAGAAGAAGAACAAAAATATTTAGGATGGGATATAAAACGTAATCTTACAAAAATTAACTACCTCATACACACCGATGCCATTAAAGAAAATTTAATTCCTCCAAATCTTAACAAAAAGCAAATACGCTTTGTTTATGCTTCCGAAGCTGATGTTCTTAATATGGCTCTATTTGGAAAAACAGCTAAACAATGGAGAGATGAAAATCCAACAGAAAAAGGTAATATTAGAGATTATGCTAATGTTTCGCAATTAGTTTGCTTAGCAAATTTAGAAAATCTGAATGCAGTGTTTATTAATGATGGCCACAAGCAATTTGAACGTTTAGAAAAATTAAACCATATTGCAATCAGCCAAATGAAAATACTGTTGGAAGATAAATCGGTGAAACAAATTGAGAAATATAAGTAAAAGATGGCAAAGCTATATGAGTAAATCAGCTTCCTGTATAATCATCCTTTAGGATCTAGGCAAAATTTTACCAGAAGTTGAATTGCCAATATCAACCCTGCCAGAGTTTTTATTAACCAACAATTTATAAATCCATTATAATTACAGGATTTTGCCAATATCAAACTGGCAGGGTTTTCAGCATCTTCTTAAATCAAAAATCGTTAATCTCCCGACACTTCGTACACGGGACAGGCTTGTTATTAAATCATTTCATTTTTGCCAATATCAACCCTGCCAGAGTTTTTATTAACCAACATTTAATAAACCGAAAAAACTTGCTGAATTCTGCTAATATTAACTCTGGCAGGGTTTTCACAATATACTCAAATTTAAAACCCACAAATGCTTACAATTTTTTTATCCATAAATTACAGACAATTAAATATATTTATTTATCTTTGAAAAAACATTAATTGTTAACATTAACAGCTTATTCAAATGTTATGAAAATTCTAAAATCATTAATATATTTCATAATAATAATGATTGCAGTTTCTTGCTCTCCCACGAAAAAAATATGTGATAAATGGGAATTAAATAACGGAATTGTTATTTGGGAATTCAACGAAAACAATGATTTTATAGAATATTCAATTGGATTTGATACTATAATTGGAAAATGGATACTTAATAATCATTATCTTGAAATTATTACAAAGGATTCAATAGAAGATTTTGACACTTTGCTGATTGAATCAATATCAAAAAACAAATTGATTCTTACTGACTCAGCTAATCCGAAATTCACTATTCACTTAAAATCTTACAAACCTTTGAATAGGAATTGTAATGTTGAAGAAATCAAGAACTTTTTAATTTCTAACACTTTACTATATAAATCAAGAATACACAAAAGACCTTTTCTTAAAAAAAGAATTGAGTTTTTAGATAATGGAAAGTGCATATTAAATGATTTTTATAATTATATGTATGATTGGAAAGTTGTAGAATTTGAAGGTAATTATTTTGTAATAATAGATTATTGGTTTGAGCAAGAAATTTACAAAATAACCAATATAAAGAAAAACCGCTTGAATTTTATCGGTAATTTAAAGTCTAATAATTATAGTTTCAAATGTTCATTTGTTAAGGAAAAAATAAGGGATAACATCATTGACGAAAATCAATTAATTGGAAATTGGTCAGTCGTTACTGATAGTTTGATTATACTTAATTATCCTGATAATAGCATATCTCAGTTAAAAAAGAAGTATCAAAAGAAAATCGAAAAAGGTAAGAAATACAGAGATGAAGAAATAATTGTATTTGATGAGAGTGAAATTGAAGAAGAACTAGATGGTGTTTTAAATACTCAAGATTATGATACAATAGTAGATGAAGAAATAGTTTTATATTCCCAAAATTGTGATACCATTGTTGAAGAAGATATAGTTTTAAATACACATCTAAATGAACCGCCTCCACCACCTCCGCCACTTCAGGATTCTACTG